>NZ_JBYTBG010000036.1:0-50374 GCF_058788915.1 Brevibacillus sp. FW301-21C12A | reverse complement strand
CCCAGTCCAATACCGGGAATCGATCGCCGCTTAAGATAGCGTCTTTTTTTAGTGTCTACTTGACGGGGCTATGACCACAGACAGCCAGGCTTATTACTTTTTTCCGCCCAAAAACGGCGTGCTTATTTCCAGTTAACGAAATCGGACATTTGCGCGAAAGCGTCTGCCAAAGCGTGCAGGCTTTCTCCGGTCTGGTAAGCGAAAAGCGGCAAACCTACCACAAACAACAAAGCTTCTCCGATGTACTTGGCGATCATATGATCTACCTCCTTTTGGATTTTGTTCAAACAGCCAGATCCAAAAGGGAGCGGTATGTATCCTTGTCGCCATTCGCATGCCGCGCGCGCCGGAGCATGCGGAAGCGCAGCGGTTGCCTTGCTGCCATCGGATAAGTCTCAACCAGGCAAGGATTGATGGAAGGTCGATAGGTGTCACTGGAACTCCAACGAAACGCCTGTATTTGCGGGCGATGACAACGTCTGAGACAAAAAGCAGACGTAAAGCAGCCCACAAAAAGGGCGAGCAAGGCGAAGAAATCCTCCAGCGAAAGCAGCAACAGCATATCTTCCATGGCGATTCCCCTCCTTTCGTACCCATCATTCTACTCTTGTTCACATCATCAGGCAATACGTAAAAGAAGGGAGATTGCTTCTGGTCACAATCGCTGCACTATTTGAGTTGGCCGATAGACAGGTTGACGCGGTAGTTGCCAAAGGGCAGGAGATCGTCCAAAAAGCGGTTTAAGGCGGTGTGGTCCGCGACGTTGATTTTCAGCGTGTAGCAGCCTTCCCCGCTAATGCGATGAGCTTCGATGACTTCGCTGCGGCTTGCGACGAAGCGGGCAAAGCGCGAATGGTCGGTCGTCTTCATGAACATCGTGACCATCGCGGTGAGCGAAGGAGTCAGCTTTGCCTCGTCGACGATGGTCGTGTAGCCGATAATGACGCCTTGCTCCTCCAGTCTTCTGATCCGGTTGCCGACGGCTTGCCCGCTCAGATGGACCTGCTCGCCGATGTCTTTCCACAAAAGACGGCTGTTTTGACGCAGCAAAGCCAGAATGGCATGGTCGGTTTGGTCGAGCATGAAAATCTCCTTTCGCGGTGAAAGTGAGGCGCCGGATTTGTTTCGCGGCTACCTGCGTGCGTCTTTTACAATAAAAGCAAGTTACCACGATTATACGCCTGCGATTGGAGGAAAGAGAAGACATGCACATCCAACTTGTTCGACATGCTACGCTCAAAGTGACCTACGGCGGCCGCACGTTTTTGATCGACCCGATGTTCAGCGCGGCGGGGGAGCTGTCTGCTGTGCCAAATACGCCGCATCAGCGAGCGAATCCGCTGGTGGAGCTGCCTTTTTCCACGGAAGAAGTGCTGGATGGTGTGGAGGCGGTTTTGGTGACGCATACGCACAGAGATCATCTGGACGAAAAAGCACTCCGCTTGCTGCCCGCCGACCTGCCTGTTTTTTGCCAGCCGCCGGATGCGGACATGCTGCACCAGGAGGGCTTTTCCCATGTAAACGCGATCGAAGGCGAGCAGGAATGGCAAGGGATTCGCCTCTACCGCACAGGCGGAAGGCACGGGACAGGCGAGATCGGGAAACAGATGGGGCCAGTGTCCGGCTTTGTGTTGCAGGCACCTGGCGAGCCGACGCTGTACGTGGCAGGGGATACGGTCTGGTGCGCCGAGGTGGAGGAGGCCATCGGGCGGTTTGCTCCCGAAGTGATTGTCGTGTTTGCCGGAGCGGCCCGGTTTTTGACGGGCGATCCGATCACCATGACGGGGGAGGACATCGCTCTTGTAGCGGCCGCCGCACCGGACAGCCACCTGTTCGTTGCGCACATGGAGACGTGGAATCACTGCCTGTTGTCACGCGCCGAGCTGCATAAGTTTTTGGCGAAAAGAAAGCTTCAGGACCGCGTGCGGATACCCGCAGATGGAGAGAGAATCGCCTACCCTGCTCCCCGGTAAAATCCCGACGGAAAAAGACAGATACAGCAGCTTCGCGAACGGGCGGAGCTGCTTTTTTTCGTACGGTCCTTTTTCGGGCTTGTCCAGCATTTGACAAATCGAATCTCATGTAATAAACTGTTTTTACGTAAATGATTAATGTCATGAGGTGTTGTTGTGGCGCACGAACAACTGGATACGTATATCGTCGAGACGCCGGAGCAGGCGATGGCGCTGCTGAATCCGCTCCGGGCGGAGATTTTGAGCCGACTGGTGGAGCCTGCTTCGGCGGCGGAAGTGGCGCGGGCAATCAATGAGATTCCGCAGCGCGTCAATTATCACTTGAAGGCGCTGGAAAAAGTCGGGCTGGTCAGACGGGTGGGCAGTCGGCAGGTTCGCAATCTGGTCGAGGTGCTGTATTTGGCGATTGCCCGGACTTACGTGCTCTCCGAAGGGCTGAACTGGGCAAACGACACGGTGCAGCAGATGAAGGACCAGGGGGCTTTGTCGCATTTGATCCATACGGCGGAGCGGATCAAGCGCGATGCCCTGTTCTTGCTGGAGCGCTCGGATCAGGAAAAAGAAATTCCGAGTGCCACACTCGATACCAGCATTCGCCTCGCCAGCGCGGAGGAGCGGAGCGCTTTTGTCGAGGAATACGTGCAGTTGGTGAATCAGTTGGTCAAAAAGTATCAGACAGCAGCGCAGGGGCAGGAGACGTATCAGGTCATTCTCGCGGTTTATCCAAAAGAAGGAGGCGATCAGTCATGAAGGCTGAAGCCAAAGCAGCAGGCCAACCAAGGCCAGTCGTCGTGTGGGAAAGTCGGACCGAATCAAAGCGGGGCAATGTCATTGCGCTGCCTGCGAGAGACGGCGGCAGTGACGCTGTCGACAGGGAAGCCGCTGTGACCGCGTGGACAGTGGGGCCAAGCGACAACCCGGCTATCGTCACGCAAGTCTCCTCCGGGTTTGGCAAAAGCAAGGCGGCTGTTGCGACGCCACAGGCCAACAGCATGAGGCTGGCAGCGTAATCCATTCCATCCGTGAACAAATAATAAAGGAGGGTTTTGCATGAATCTGATTCCGGTAGTGGTGGAGCAGACGAGTTATGGAGAGCGTTCGTACGATATTTACTCCCGTTTGCTGAAAGACCGCATCATTTTTCTGGGCAGCGCCATTGACGACCAGGTTGCGAATGCGGTGGTGGCCCAACTGCTGTTTCTTGCGGCGGAAGACCCGAAAAAAGACATCCATCTGTACATCAACTCGCCTGGCGGCTCGGTGACAGCGGGAATGGCGATCATCGACACGATGCAGTTCGTCGCCCCGGACGTGTCCACAATTTGCACGGGAATGGCGGCCTCCATGGGCGCGATGCTGCTGGTAGCGGGAGCGCCGGGCAAACGCTACGCCCTGCCAAACGCGGAAGTCATGATTCATCAGCCGTGGGGCGGCAGCCAGGGGCAGGCGAGCGACATCAAGATCGCCGCAGAGCGAATCCTCAAGCATCGCAGCATGCTCTACTCGATTATCTCGGAGCGTACAGGCAAGCCAGTCGAGAAAATCGAAAAAGATGCCGACCGCGACTACTTCATGTCGGCAGCCGAAGCGCTTGAATACGGCTTGATTGATAAAGTAATCGAAAAGCTGTAGCCGATAAAAAGATCATATGCTTGCAACGCATCCACGGACTGCTCCGCGGGTGCTTTTTCTTTTTGGCAAGCAATGGTGCATGAATTTTCCGACTAGTTTAGGACCGATGGCGACGGGGAAAGAAAAAGGGTGGCAGCCGAGTATTTTCGACATAAATTTGTTTATTTCGACAGAAAGAGGCGCTCTGATGAAGATTAGAACGAAATTTATTCTCGCTTTTGGCGTGATTTTGGCCATCATGTTTAGCTCAGGTACATATATGTATATTCATACGAAAACATTGAAAGCTGCTTATGAAGAAATGCTCGATGACGGGGACCTTTTGACCGACTTGCGGGAGATGCAGTTTACGATCACGGGCCGAAACAATGACGAGCGCGGGTATTTGCTCACCGGAGACGAGGAATTTCGCGAGGAACTGAAGGAAAAGGCGGGCAAAGTGGAAGCCTTGTTCCAAAAAATGAACGAGTATGAGGACATTACCGCCAAGCAAAAAGAGACGCTGCAAAAAGCGCAGCAGCTATACGAGGCATATTTGGCGGCGAGCAACAAAGCGGTAGAAGCGCTTGACCAAGGCAAGCGGGAAGAGGCGCTGAGCCATCATTTCGGCATCGAGCGCCAATCGCGGAAGACGCTCGACTCGACGGTGAGCGGACTGATGGAGGACGTGCGCCAGGAAAAAGAGGCGGACACGCAGGAGCTGGCAGCGCAGGAAGCTGTGTCTGTGAACATTCAGATTGCGTTTAGTGTCGCGGGCTTTCTCATCGCTTTCGTAATCGGGGGACTGCTGGTTCGGGCGATCATTCGTCCGCTGAACCGGGTGAATGCCCAGCTTGCGGCCATAGCGGACGGAGAAGGTGACCTGACCCATGAGCTTACGGTATCATCCAACGATGAGATCGGACAGTTAGCTGCGTCGTTCAATCGGATGCTGGCGAATCTGCGCCAGCTCGTTTCGCTCATTCGCGGGCACGCCCAGCAGGTAGCGGCGGCGGCAGAGCAGTTGACGGCCAGCTCGGAGCAGACGAGCAAAGCGACCGAGCAGATCGCAGAAACGATTCAGGAAATGGCAGCAGGTGCGGACACACAGTCGCATCAAGTAGAAGAGGGCGACAAGGAAGTGCAGGAAATGGCTGCGGGCATCGAGCGTATTGCCGCCCGCGCCCAAAACGTTTCCGCTGCCGCGATGAACGCCTCAGAGCTGGCTACTGGCGGAACCCGGACGGTTCAGCTTGCGGTGGAGCAGATGAATGGCGTAGGCGAGACTATGGAGCAGCTTGCGCATGCAGTCAGCGGACTGGGAAGCCGTTCCGAGCAAATCGGGCAAATTGTCGAGGTCATCACGCAAATCGCTGGTCAGACGAACCTGCTGGCGCTCAATGCCGCGATCGAGGCGGCACGGGCGGGTGAGCAGGGCAGAGGCTTTGCGGTTGTCGCCGATGAAGTGCGAAAGCTGGCCGAGCAGGCTTCCGCGTCCGCTCAGGAGATCACGCAACTGGTTACGGCCATACGCGCAGAGACGCTCGAAGCAGTCTCGTCCATGCAAAAAGGCTCGCAAGAAGTGGCGGCCGGGATGGAGGGCGTAGCGCAGGCAGGCGAAGTCTTTTCGCACATTCGCGATGCCGTTGTCGGCGTGGCAAACGACGTGGAAAATGTCTCGGCCGCTTCCCGCGCCCTGACCGAGAGCACAGGAAAAGTCGCGTCGTCGATGGAACTGATCGCCTCCGTCACGCAAACGGCCGTGACACGGACGCTGGATGTGTCCGCCGCCACCGAACAGCAGTTGGCCTCCATGCAGGAAATCCACTCTTCGGCGGCCTCGCTGGCCAATCTCGCAGAGGATTTGGAGAAGTTAATCAGCCGTTTCAAGGCGTGAGGATAAGGGAGTAGCTGGAAAGCGGAAAAGCCACTTGCAGGCGTGAACAACCTGCGGGTGGCTTTTTTGACGGGCAAGACGACGAGGGAGCCGGGACAGCGGAGAGAGTCGGGTAAGCTGAGGGGGCGGGGCAAGCTGATAGAGTTGGGCCAGCGGAGAGGGCCGAGCCAGCCAAGAAAGCCGGAAAGCACCCCCACCCCCCTGAGCCTCGCTGCCCGCAATCATGCCAGCCGCCACAGGGCGAGCTTGCGATAGAGCAAAAAAATCAGCCCATTGCCGACGGCTGCGGCGAGAAATACCGCCCACGGGCCGAACGATACCGTCATGAAGCCGGAGCCGTAGATGGAAAAGACGATGCCCAGCTTGAAGATGGAGCCGGTAATGCCGCTGATCCGCCCGATCAAATGGGCCGGGGTAGTCTCCTGGCGAAACGTCCAGATGCACACATTTTCAACGGTAGAAACCAGCCCGGTGAGAAACAGCGACAGACAGAGCAACCACGTACTGCTGGCAAAAACCATGAGCAGGTAGGAGAAGCCGAGCAACAAAATCGTCGTGCCCATCAACTGCCCAATCGGAAAGCGCCGCCGCAGGGAGGCTACCGCCGAGCTGCCAACAAGGCCGCCGAGACCGGCCGCGGACAGAACCAGCCCGAGCGTAGACGTGTCCAGCCGCAACTGGTCTTTGGCAAAGAAAATAATCATCGCGTCGTACATGCCGGAAGTCGCGTTGAGAAAAATGACGAGCAGGCTGATGCGCCACAGCGCCTGATTGCGCAAAAGCTCGATCCAGCCGGCCTTCAGCTCCTGCCAGAAGCCTGTTTTTGGCGCCGGGGGCGTATCGGTCTTTTCCAGAAACGAGATGGCGACAAAAGCCAGCAAATAGGCGAAGCCTGTAATCAACAAACCCGCGTGCAGGCTGGCGAGCAGCAGGATAAAGCCCGTGAGCGCCGGACCCATGATCTCGATGAACGTAGTCATGAAGGAAAAGCGGGCGTTTGCCGAGGTGAGCAGCGGTGTGGGGACAACCTGCTTGAGCATGCTGACCCGGGCATTTTGAAAGCCGTAGTGCAGGGCCATCAGCAAAAATCCGGCCACGTAGTAGTGCATGATCTGGGCCTGCCCCGCCGCTGACAAGCCGTACAGCAAAAACAGCAGCACCATTTGCCCGAACACCATCCATTGCGACCAGCGCTTTTTGGAAAAGCGGTCGACCCATACGCCAATGAACATGGCGAGCAGCAAATTGGGCAAAAACTCGATGCTTTTCATCGTCGTCATCGCCACGGGTGACTGGGTCATGTCGTACAAAATAAGCGGCAAGGCGAGTTCGTACACTTTGCTGCCGCAAGCGAGCAAAGTCGAGGTGCAAAACAGGACGAGAAACGGCCGGTTGCGCCAGAGCGAGGCGCTCTGCGGCGATTGCGGATTGGCCTTCGGTTTTGTTTGGCTGACCAGCATGGACATCATAACCCCCCTCTTTGTACTCCATTGTAGTTGGAAAAAGGGGAAGAAAAAGGGTAGAGTAATAAGAGAACAAGTTCCCCTTTTAACGAAAAGAGTGAGCGGACGATGCAGATTGTTTATCATTACTTGCGCTTGCGCCAGCATTTTGCCGACAGGCCGGAGGGCGAGGCGCTGGAGATTACGTTGAGCGAGTTGGCCGAGATTTTTTGCTGTACGGTTCGCAATGTCAAAAACATTTTGAAGCAATTCTCGGAGCAAGGCTGGATTGAGTGGATGCCGGGCCGGGGGCGCGGGCGAGGATCGCGGCTCGTCTTCGTGCGCAGTGCGGAGCAGATCGTCATCCCGCTCGCCAAGGCGCATATCCAGCACGGCGACCTGGAGCGGGCCATGCAGCTTCTCCATGAGTCGGAGCTGTCTGCAAGGGGCAGGGAACGCTTTTTCGACTGGCTCTCCGGTCAGTTTGGCTTTCGCAGTCAAACAGTGGAAACGCGCACATTGGACACGCTGCGCATGGCCTTTTACCGGACAATTCCTTTTCTCGACCCGGCGTTTGTCAACCGACGGACCGAATCGCACATGGTCAGGCAAATTTTCGATACGCTCATTCGGTACGACGAGAAGCAAAACACGTACAAGCCGCACCTGGCCCATTACTGGGAGACGAATGAGGACGGGACGAGCTGGACGTTTTATTTGCGAAAAGGCGTGTCTTTCCATCACGGGCGCGAGCTTACGGCTCATGATGTGATCTGGACGCTGGAGCGGGTAGCTGACCCAAAGACGAAATCGCCGTATTGGTGGATGCTGCAGGATGTCGTGCGCATGACTGCGCTGCGGGACACCGTACTGCAAATCGAGCTGCGCCGCCCAAACTGTTTGCTGCCCGCCTATTTGGCCTCGGATCGGCTGTCCATCGTTCCTTGGGACGTGGTGCAGCAAAAAGGGGAAGAGTACAGCCGTCTGCCAGTCGGGAGCGGGCCTTTTCACCTGGTGGAAAACGACGAGCAGATGTTTGTGCTGGAGGCATTTCCGACTTATTTTCTCGGGAGGGCCCATTTGGATCGGGTGGAAATCTGGGTGGTGCCGCCATTCGACAAGCGCAGCGAAAAATTTTTCGCCACAGCGAAAGAGGTGCACTTCCAGACAGCGTGGAGCATGCCGAAGCCGCTGGGCAGATGGCAGGAGCTGAAGCAGGTAGAGCGGGGAGCGACTTATCTCGCCTTTAACCTGAATCGGCAAGGACCGCAGCAAATTCCCGCTTTCCGCCAGGCGCTCGATCGCATCCTTTCGCGCAAGCAAATGATCGCGGAAATCGTTACGGGCGTGCCTTCAGCTTTTTCCCCGAGGTCGCCGGAGTGGAGCCAGCGTTAGCCGAGCAGAGCTGCGAGAAAAAACGGACTGCCGTCATGCAAAGCGGCTACCGCGGAGAGTGCTTGAAGCTGTTTACATACGAAGGAGCGGGAAACGAAAACAACGCGGAGTGGGTACAGCGGCATTTGGCGGAATGCGGCGTGGATGTAGAGGTGACTGTCGTGCCGATCGAGGAGTTGAAAAAGCCGGACGTGTTGCGGCAAGCCGATCTCGTTTTGGCGGGCGAAGTTTTTGATGAACAGTGGATTTTGGGCATGGTCGAGTTTTTCCGTTCGGATATCAGCTTTGTGCGTCAACTGTGGAGTCCGGCCTTGCGCGAGCAAATCGACCGCGAGCTGGAGCAGTTGATGGAGGAGCAGTCCGGGGAGTGCCAGCAAAGGAGGCTGCGCGATATCGAGCAGTTGCTCGAACAGCAATCGGCTCTCTTGTACCTGTACCATACGCGGCAGCATTCGGTCTACAACTCGGCGCTTGCCGGAGTCTCGCTGAATGCGCTCGGACAGGCCAACTACAAAGACATCTGGTTCAAACAGGAGCATGCTGCCGGTACAGATTGACGGAACACGCATGCGCGCGGGCATAAAAAAGAGGAGGTGTATTGGCTAGTTCCTCCTGCTTCTATTATAACATAAAGCTGAGGGAAATCGGAGTCTGTCCGCGAGGCGGCAATTGCGCTAAGATAGGGGTTCAATGACAAAAGCTGGGGGAGAGGCTATGAAACGTTTCCGGTTCGACAGACAGGCAGGCAAGGAGATCGAACGTTTTGATTCTGTCAGCGCTGTGTTTTCCCGTATCGTGCGCACAGACGAGCCAGTGTCCATCGGCTGCATTCATCTGCAGGCTGGCGGAGTAGTGGGCTACCATCCGGCTGTTTGCCCGCAGCTTTTTCTCGTGGTCAGCGGAGAAGGCTGGGTGCGGGGAGAGGATGACCAGCGCATTCCGATTCAGGCGGGACAGGCGGCTTTTTGGGAGACGGGAGAAGGGCACGAATCGGGAACCGAGTCCGGCATGACGGCGATCGTCATCGAAGGCGAGCGGCTCGATCCGCAAAGTTTCATGCCGCTCTTGGAAGCATAGCTCTTCACGCCAACTGGGCAAAAGCGAACGAGAACATCTTGGAAAGTCGGTGTGAAACAGCAAATGACGTGGAAGACACACATGCTTCTGGGCGCAATCGCGGGCTACTGGGCGTACCCCTCCTGGGAGGGCAGCGTGATTGGAGCCACGATGGCGCTGGTGCCGGATATCGATCAGGCGCGAAGCAAGCTGGGGCATCTTTTCGGCCCTTTTTCGAAAATGCTGCAAAGAGGACTGGGCCACCGGACGATCACTCATTCCTGGGTCATCCTGCTGCTGCCGGCCCTTTTTTGGGGCGATACGCCAGCGGGCTGGGCTGCTCTTTGGGGGGTGCTGTCGCATCTGGTCAGCGATATGCTGGTGGGGCGTATTCAGCTTTTTTGGCCGCTGCGGACGGGGTGGATCGGCCTGCGGCTGTCGAAGACGCTCTATCGCACGGTAGACCGGCTCGTCTTTTACGCGGCGATCGGATTCATCATCTACATGGGATATCGGTAGAAAAAAAACCCTGCCTTGTGGACAGGGTTCTTTGCTTATCGCAGGTGCGCGGCTTACGGCATCATGAATTGCTGCACCAGCTCGGCGTTTTCTTGCATGAATTTTTGCGCTGCGGTTCCTGCTTCCTGCTGAATTTCCATCATTTGCTCGTCGGTGAGGTTTGCGAGGTTGATGGCATTATCAGCCGTCATCGCCGGAATCTCCAGCGCTTTTCCGAATTCTTGCTTGGACTTCACTTTCAGGCTGAATCCTTTTGGCATGTCAGGAGTCGGATTGTCGAAGTTGATTTTCACGCTGCCATCGGAATCGCGGCCGTTGTCTGTCGTCGTTTCGGATACGGTGATGTTCCCGTTCAAAGCGACTGGCTCGGAGTATTCATCCGCTACGACGAGAGCGAAGTCGTATTTGCCTGTTACTTTTTGGCCTTCCTTCACGGATTCGAACGTGGTAGCCAGATCCAGAGCAGGCTGCTCGTTGTCTTTGACCATCACGCTCAGCTTGCCGTTTGTTTTGCCGTTTTGCTCGGTCGCTTTGTACGTGTAGGACAGCTCGCCGTTTTTCGGGTCTTCCGGATTGTGCAGGGCGTAGCGATAGAATCTGTCTGCGCCTTTTTGGTAAGCGATGCCGCTGAAGAACAGTTGCTCTTCCTTGTTGTCTTTTCCGGTAAACATCAGCTTGCGGGACAGAATTTGGTGATCGCCGTCTACGAGCACGACCATTTTGAGCTGTTCCTTGCTTTCTGTAGTGGAGTCGTTGATGTCTTTCAGCAAGTCGTCGAAGCCTTGGTCGTAGTTTTTCTTGAATTCTTCCTTGGAAATTTCCTCTACGGCGTAGCCGCTGTCAGCCATCAATGTCGAAACATTGTGGTAGCGGGTGTAGATCAGGTCAAACAGCTTTTGGTCCGCTTTTGCCTTCTCCGCGAGCTTCGTTGCGAGGGCTTTCGCTTCTTCTTCGGTAAAGGTTACGGTGATTTCACGCGCGCTTTCCTTGAAGCCTTCTTCCGTGAAGGAAGCGTCCTTGTTGATGGTCACCTGGCTGTCCTTGATCGATTCCGCGTACAGCATCGCGTAAGGCGTCAGCGTGCTTTTCACTTCATCCTGGCTGATGCGGACAGCTTCCATCAGGTCACGATAAGTGAGGAAGCGCTTCGGCAGCTCTTGGCCGAACTTTTGGTTGAGCGCATCGCGGTCTTTCAAATCCATATAGCCATACTTGGAGTAAAACTCAGGCAGACGGAAACCGAACTGGGTGTCGTTCAGGAAATATTCAATAGTAGCCAGCTTCTTGTCCTTGAGATGGACTTCGAAGTTGCCTTGCTGCTGGTTTTTTTGCTCGTCGATGTTGCTTTGCATCACAATTTTTGCACTTTTCAACAGTTCGAGTACCTTCTGGGCTTGCGGGTCCGGGAGGGCAGCATCTACTGTAATGTCAGACAGCTCCGTAGTGGAGTGTACAGGTTTTTCCAGATATGGCTTCATGTAGTCTTCGTATTCCCCATAAGCCTTGGACATGTCAGATGAGAACTTCAGCATGCTCTCAGCTTCGGATTGCAGGTAGATCGTTTTCGCGCTTTTGAACAAGTCGAATTTGGCGTAGGCTGTTCCAAGCCCGCCCAAAATTACGACAGCAGCCGCTCCGGCAATTAACAGCGGCTTTTTCAAGCTTTTGCGTGGCGGGTTCACGTTTGTTGTGGTTTCCATGAGTTCCTCCCCTTTGTGACTATCTCTCTTTGGCGTGCGAATGCAAATGGTTTTTCGCACTCGATTTTGTATTGTACCATAAGGAGGATGGATGAAAGTGATTTCCAGTAAAATATTTCAAAAAAGAGGAAGAAAGACCCAAAAATAGGGCAGGCTGTTATGCAAATTCACCCTGGGACCGTTTTGTCTGATCCTTTCTTTCGTTTTCGGTGGGAATCGACGAAAATGGATGGTACAAGCAGGTTTTTGGGGGCTATAGAGACAAGAGATGGATAGGAGGAGATCGTGTGGACTTTCGCGTGCTGCAAACGTTTCTGGTGGCGGCTACAACCGAAAATTTTCATCAGACGGCTGAGGCGTTGTTTATCGCTCAGCCCACTGTCAGCCAACATATCCGGCAATTGGAAAAGGAGCTGGGGATCAAGCTGTTTGAACGCGTCGGCAAGCGCGTTCGGCTGACGGCAGCAGGCAAGCGCTATCTGCCGCATGCAAAAGGGCTTTTGGAACAGTGGCACCACAGCATGGAGGATTTGCAGGCGTGGCGCCAAGGGTATCGGGAAAAGCTCCAGGTGGCAGTCTCGCCGATCATTGCCCGTGCCCGCTTCTCCCATTTGCTTCACCGTTTTACCAGGCAGTATCCCGATGTCGACATCTCGATCAAAATTGCCGACTCCGTCGAGATCGGCCCGCTGGTTCAGAGTGGACAAGTAGACCTGGGACTGACCCGGATGGTGCCCGGAGAGTTCCAGTTGGACACGTACATGCTGTACGAGGACCCGGTTGTATTTGCGGTACCGCACAGCGGCGGGGACATAGACGCACCGCTGCCCGATTGGGAGCAGGAGGTGCAGTCCAACCGTTTGCTGACCCACAATCACCCGGGCTACTGGGACGAGCTGCTGCTGCTTTTGCGCCAGAGAGGGCTGGCCTTGCGCACGATGGCTGTCTCGCAGGTGGACATTACCAAACGCTTCATTGAAGACGGGCTTGGCGTCTCTTTTTTGCCACGTTCGGCCGTGAGCCGGGATTTGTTCGAAAATCGCTTTATCGAGCTGCCTACGCCGGGACTTGTGTTGCCAAAGGTCGCCTCCTACCTGCTCGTGCCCAAAGCCGGGATCAGCGAGCCTGCGAAGCACTTCATGGAGATTTTGCAGGCGCTGTATCCGCCGATGTCTCCGGTCATGCAAGGAGGAAGCAAGGCATAGCTTGGGCTGCTGCAAACCCGAATGATTACGAAATGTGATTAATAGCGGGTTTTAATTCTATTTCCCTTTCATATTGATAATCGATATACTGGAGGGAAAAGAGATGAAAAAGGAGTGGCGATCATGACAAAACAACATCCTTTGGCAATTGGTCTGGATGGAATCGCCGTAGCAGAAACAGACCTGAGCCTGGTCGATGGAATTAACGGACTGCTTGTTTACCGCGGGCATTGGGCACGCGATCTCGCTATTCATCACACATTTGAAGAAGTCGCACACCTGCTCTGGTTCGGACATATGCCAAGCGAGCAGGAGCTTACAGAATTGAAGAACAAGCTCAAAGCAAACCGCGAACTGCCGGAACATGTCAAAGGAATCCTGAAGCTGATTCCGGCAGATGTCGATATGATGAGCGTGCTGCGCACGGGTGTTTCCGCTCTGGGCAGTTCCTCCCACGGCTTCCCGCCAACCATTGATGAGGTCATCGCGCTGGCAGCGAAAATGCCGACGATTGTCGCGTACCGCTTCGCCTGTCTGGAAGGCCGCGAGCCGCTCGACCCGAATCCGGAGCTGGATCACACGGCAAACTACCTGTACATGTTAAAAGGGGAAAAGCCGAATCCGGCTCATGTGCGGGCGCTGGATGCGTACCTGATTTTGACGCAGGAGCACGGCATGAATGCCTCTACCTTCGCAGGCCGCGTCGTCAGCTCTACAGAGTCTGACCTGATTTCTGCGGTTACGGCGGCCATCGGCACCTTGAAAGGTCCTTTGCACGGTGGCGCTCCGTCCGAAGTGACCGAGATGATCGAAGCGATCGGCACGAAGGAAAACGCGGAGCCGTGGATTCGCAACAAGCTGGAAAACGGCGGCCGCCTGATGGGATTCGGACACCGCGTCTACAAAACCGTCGACCCGCGGGCAACCGCTTTGCGCGTCGTCGCTTCCGAGCTGTCGGCCAACGATCCGTGGTTTGACCTCGCGACACACGTAGAAAAGGTCGGCCTGCAACTGCTGGAAGAATACAAGCCAGGCCGCAAGCTCAATACAAACGTCGAGTTCTTTGCCGCCGCAGTGATGCGCGCGGTAGGGCTGGACGACAACCTGTTCACGCCGACGTTCGCCGTCAGCCGCGTGGTTGGCTGGACCGCTCACATTTTGGAGCAAGCCGCGAAAAACCGGATCATCCGTCCTCAATCGAATTACATCGGCACCATGCCGGAATAATAGAGAAGGCGTCTTGTCTTTTGTTTTGGAGAAAAGCTATCCGTTGGCGCGGGTGGCTTTTTTTGCTGCAGAAATGAGTTGGGGCAAGGCTGTACGCCGGGTCAGATCAGGCAGGGCTTGCTTGTGCAGGTGAGGTGATAAGACGGCAGTTTTCGTAAGCGAGACACCGTGCGCTGACGGTTAATTGTGGTCGTAGCGATGGACGGAGAAAATAAGAGGAAACGGTTTAGGTGCTTTGGCTTCCGGTAAGGGAGTTGGGGCTGTCTGCTTCGTATGGGTGGAGGGAAAACGCGTTAAATGAAGGGAGACCGGGCAGTCTAACCCCCAGCGGGTATCCCAAGAAGCTCCAGCCATCTCGTCTCATTCCTTCCCCCAACAAAAGCACCGACAAAACAAACCATGCTGACCTTTTCCAACCGCCCCACCAGAAAATCCCCAAAGTGCAGCCAAGGGATTGCAGAGCACGCTAACTTTTGGCATGATAATGAAAAAAAGTAAGGAGTGGAACAAATGGCTTTGTTGTCTACCCCGTTTCAGTTCAAAGGATTGACCTTGAAAAATCGCGTAGTCATGCCGCCGATGTGCCAATACTCCGTGGAAGCGCAGGACGGTACGCCGACAGACTGGCACTTCGTTCATTACGTGTCCCGCGCGGTAGGAGGCACAGGCCTCATCATCGTAGAGATGACAGACGTAGAGCCGGACGGCCGCATTTCCAACTACGACCTCGGACTGTGGTCCGACGAGCAGATTCCCGCGTACAAGCGAATCGTCTCGGAAGTTCACAAATACGGCGCGAAAATCGGCATCCAGATCGGGCATGCGGGCCGCAAAGCGGAAGACGCGGAAGTTCCCGTGTCTGCATCCGCGATTGCGTTTCCAGGCTCCCGCTACAAAACGCCGCGAGCACTGACCACAGAAGAAGTCAAAGCGATGGTCGTCAAGTTTCAGGAAGCGGCAAGACGCGCGGTGGAAGCAGGCATGGACACGATAGAGATTCACGGCGCTCACGGCTACTTGATCCACCAGTTCCACTCCCCACTGACAAACGTGCGGGAAGATGAGTACGGACGCGACAAAGCTTTGTTTGGCGTGGAAGTCATCGCCGCCATCAAAGAAGTGATTCCAGCAGACATGCCGCTCATCATGCGCGTCTCTGCCGTGGAATACGTAGATGGCGGATACGGCCTGGACTACAGCACAGAGCTGTGCCGCAGATACAAGGAAGCAGGCGTCGACATTTTCCACCTGTCGAGTGGCGGCGAGGGCCCGATCGGCTCCGGCGGACGTCCGGGAATCCACCCTGGCTATCAGGTTCCGCTTGCCCGGGCGATCAAGCAGGCGCTCGATGTTCCGGTCATCGCGGTAGGGAACCTCGACGATCCGAAGCTGGCAGAAGCAGTGATTGGCAACGGCGACACGGATTTGGTTGCAGTAGGCCGCGGCATGCTGCGCGATCCGTACTGGGCGCTGCATGCAATCCACGCGCTGTCGGCTGAAGAAGCCCAGCCGCCCAAGCAGTATGCGCGCGCGTTCTAAATGACATTTTTCAGAAGAAAGCGGGGCAACCTTTCATGCCGCGATGTGGCGGACATGGGGGGAAGCCCTTTTTCTTGTGCAGGGATTACACAACCTGGAAAGACGTATAAGATAAATGTCAGTCAGTACTGACAGTCGTTTTTGAGGATGAGGGAAGCATGGACAGCAATCGTCTCAGCAGCAGTGAACGACTGATGATGGCAGCCATTGATCTTATCGCGGAAAAAGGCTACAACGGTGTCACGACGCAAGAAATCGCGGCCGCGGCAGGTTTGAGTGAAAAGACGCTGTTCCGCCAGTTCGGCAGCAAGCGCAATCTGCTGGAGAGCGCTTTTGACCGTTTTCATTATACGGAGGAGATGACAAAGCTGTTTGCGGAGCGGCTCGTGTGGGATTTGCGCGCAGACCTGCTTTTGGTCAGCCGGACGTACCATGAGCTGATGAACCGAAACCGGAAAATGATCTGGATCAGCATCAAAGACGAAGGACAACTGCCAGGCTTCCGCGAGCGCACGCAAAAGCATCCCCGCCAGCTTTTGACCGGGTTGACGAATTACTTCGCAGAGATGGGCAAAAGGGGCAAAATGGTTCGAACCAACCCGGAGGCACAGGCAACGGCTTTCATGATGATGAACTTCGGAGCGTTCATGAACAATCTGGATGGGCCGGACAACTTTTCGGGTGTCTCGCTGGAGGCGCTGATCGCGGAAAGCGTGGAGATTTTTGCTAGGGCGTTGACTCCCTAGTTTTTTTATCAAGCGAATGTCAGTCAGCAATCGTTTGCGCTGGCGCTCTTCGGCAGAATTTTGCAGGCGGCAGGGGCGGCGGCCATTCCGGCTACGGCGATGCTCATTCCCGTCCGTTATTTCCCGCCAGAGAGGCGTGGCTCCGTACTGGGCATGACGGCAGTCGGGCTGGCGCTCGGCGGGGCGCTTGGGCCTGTGCTGTCGGCGCTCATCGTCAGCTTTGCGCATTGGCGCTGGCTGTTCGCCGTGCCGCTTTTGATTCTCGCGCCGCTGCCGTTTTACCGCAAATATTTGGCAGAGGAAGATACGCTCTCGCGCGGGTCTTTTGATTGGCTGGGCGGCGCTCTGCTCGGCGTTTCGGTCGCGCTGTTCCTTCTCGGAGTCACGAACGGTACGTGGTGGTTCCTACTTGGCAGCCTGCTTACACTGGCGCTGTTCATCGTGCGGATTCGCCGGGCTGCCGATCCGTTTGTGCAGCCGAAAATTTTTGCCAACAAACGCTACACGGCAGGACTTGTACTCGCGGTTCTTATCAACGGAATGGGGATCTCGCTGTACTACGTCAGCCCGCTGCTGCTTTCGTCCGTGCAAGAGCTGTCGACAAACTGGATCGGCTTTGTCATGGTCCCGGCAGCCGTTGCCTCGGCGCTTCTCGGCAGAGTGGGCGGGAAGCTCGCAGACCGGAAAGGGAACGCGTACCTGTTTTTTCTGGCGTCCGGCTTGCTGCTCGTCTGCTTCGGACTGCTCTCTACTTTTACGGGCATAGCGGTCATCGGGATTGCCTGCTTTTTGATCTTTGGCAATGTGGGCCAGTCGTTCATGCAAATTACGCTGGCAAATTCGATTTCCGCAACCTTGGCGAAGGAGCAGGCGGGAGTAGGGAGGGGGATTTTTTCGATGCTGAACTTCATCTCCATGGGGATTGCTTCGGGGATTTACAGTAAAGTGATTGATCTTGGCGCAACGACCCAGTGGAATCCTGTGAACCCGTATCCGGCCGGCTTTGTTTACAGCAATATCTACCTGGTGCTTGCCGCTTTGCACGCGCTGATTTTCCTGTTCTACTATTTCCGCTTCGGCAAAACCCGTAGCTCCGGCTTGCAGGCCAACAGTTGAAGCGAATCCCCCAAAACGGCCAGTATGGTAGACTAAGGAAAAAAGGACGGCTGGAAAAGGGGAGGCGGTTTGCGGGAGCTGTCTGCCATCCGGTTTCGTGAAAAGGAACCGCTTTTTACGCAAATTTATCATTATCTAAAAGACGAAATCAGGCACGGCCATGTGCAGGACGAGGAATTTCTGCCTTCGATCCGCAGTTGCGCGCAATCGCTTGGCGTCAGCAAAAATACGGTGGAAGTCGCATACCAGTTGCTCGTCTCGGAAGGCTACGCCAGGAGCATCCCGAAAAAAGGCTACCAGGTCGTGTATCAGGCAGAGCGTCCTTCGATCACGCCAGCCGCAAGTCCGGGGGAAGCGCAAGCGGCGGACATTCGCATAGATTTTCGCTACGGCGATATCGAATTGGGGCGTTTTTCGTTTCAGCAGTGGAACAAACTTCGCAACCGCGTAATCGCTGACCACCAGCAGCGCTATATGGTCGAGGAGCAGCCACAGGGCGAGTTTGCCCTGCGCAAAGAGCTGGTGAAGCTGCTGCACGAGACGCGCAAAGTCGCGGCTGCGCCGGAGCAGATCATCGTCGGCGCGACTCCACAGCAGCTTGTGTCGGTTCTCGTTCAGTTGCTGGACAGGGAAAAGCAGGTCATCGGCGTGGAAAACCCCGGCTATGACGGGGCGCGAAACACGTTTGCAAACGGCGGCTATCAGGTGCGGGGGATATCGCTTGGAGCGGACGGCGTTTCTATGCAGGAGCTGGTCGATAGCGGGGCCGATGTCATGTACGTGAGTCCGTCGCAGCAGTTCATCCACAAGCTGGTCATGCCGCTCGAAAAACGGCATGCGTTGAGCGAATGGGTGCAGTCCCGGGCGTATATCGTGGAGGATGACTACGAGTGGGAGTTCAAGTACGAGGAAAGCTTTCTCCCCGCGATCCAGAGCCTGTCTCCGCAAAAGGTGGTCTACATCGGACGCCTGTCCAAAGCGCTGCTGCCTGTCTGCAACGTCAGCTATCTCGTCCTGCCGTATGAGCTGTTGGCGCGCTTTCACCAGCGGGTGCCGGAATACGATCAACCCGTTTCCAGGCTCGATCAGTTGACTTTGGCTGCATATTTGTCGGACGGCTATTGGCACAGGCACGTGCAGGCCATGCGCAAAAGCTACGCTGACAAGCGCAAGGCATTTCTTCAGGCCGTCTCCCGCTGGATGGGCGAGCGCGTGGAAGTGGAAGGGAAGGACACGGGACTGCACGCTTTTTTGACCGTGCAGAAAAAGGGCAGCGAAGCGGAGTGGATGGAGCGTGCTGCGCGGTGCGGCGTGAAGGTGTACGGAACAGCAAGGTACTGGGTGCATGACACGCGGCAGTATGCGACGGTATTGCTTGGGTACGGCGCTTTGAGCGAGCAGGAGATCGAGGAAGGCATTCGCCTGCTCGCTTCTGCCTGGTTCGGGTGACTGTACCCTTTTTTTCTGTCCCGCTCACCTTGTTCCATCTGTCCCTTCAAGCAGTGGCCCTTGACCCTCTATGATGGACAAGAAAGCGACAAAGCAAAGGGGACAAACACGAGATGAGATTTATATTCGATCTGGACGGGACAATCTGCTTCAAAGGCCAGCCGATCTCCAAAGCCCGTTGTCAGTGAAGCGGGAAGGGTGCTAGGATGGAAATAGAAAAGTTATCAGTATTTCGACTGATGCAACGGGAACACTAAAAAGAAACCGACACGGTGCGGGAACACTATGTCGGCAGTACAAGACGGCCCCTTTCAGGGGATCGGCTCAAGTTTATTGCACGACTGACAAAATGACCGCCTTAGCCTGTCAAAGCTTTAAGGGCGGTCATTTCGTTTGGTCAGGGCAACGACGATTGCTACGACAAGGCTCAACAGTCCGACAAGAAAACCGCCAAACTGGAGCATGAGCGAAAGCGTTTCAGGACGTACTTGCCACGCTCCCACGCTCCTTCCGTTTCCGACGCGGGAGATGAGCCGACCATCTAACTCAGCTTTGAACGGCTGAAAGAAGAAATCCGCCAGCGGCAAAGAGCGATCCAGACTGGCCCCAAGTATTATCAGACCAAATGCGCAAAATACCTATCAATTACAATATTTGTGCAAGTGTACGCCAACATAACCATCACAGCATATATCGCATAATCGAGTACAAGCTCCTTTTTATTTCTATGAAAACCTTTCCTATATATCACTTTCACAGTCCACACGACAATAACAAACCCCATGATGTAATAACCATTTTTCAAAAAGTGATAAATAGTAGTATCGCCAAGGGCATGGGGATCGGCTAGCAAAAATACGAGCATTTCTCCAAAAAAAGTATATACGACTGACAAACAGCACATGGCTACATACTTTTTCATGCATGACCACCTGCCTTTCCCTTTCCGCATGGTACTAGCCAGCCCACCCTTCATTGGAGCGGGCCGACTGACGTTCGTTACTCAGAACCAGCGATTGTCGTCATACCAGCTTGTACCTTCATGTCCCCAATATAGGCTACCCATCCTTGATTTTCCAGAAAAACCTCAATACATCACCATATTCCCCGTCTCTTTCATATGCCTTTCCGCTTTTTTCAACAGCAGGACCGTCGCCATCACCAGCACAAGCAAGACACCGACCAAAAGCGCCAATTCGGGCAGCAAGGACGCGAGCGAAGCCCCTTCCATCAGCAAACCGCGCACGAGCTGGAGAGCGTAGGTCAACGGAAAGCAAAAGGAAATCGCCTTGGCCCAGAGCGGATAAGCCATGGGCGGGAGGCGGACGCCGGAGAAAATCAGCATCGGCTCATCCAGCACGGTGTACAAAAAGCTGGAATCGCGGGAAAACAGAAACAGGACGCTCAAAAATCCACCCCAGACGATCGCCGAGCCGAGCAGGACGACAAAGGCGAGCGGCACTGCCCACCATCCGCTCAGGTGAACGCCGCCGACGAACAAAAGCGCAAGCAGCGTGAAGCAAAAGAACAGCCAGACCCCCTCGACGAGCGAAGACAGCGAGCGTCCGTATAGAAAGGCCAGACGATTGACCGGGCTGATAAAAATCATCTCCATCGTCCCCGCCTCCCGCTCAAAGCTCATTTGCCAGGCAGACTGCACCAGGCACCAGAAAAAAATATAGCCGAGATACCCGGTCAGCAAAAACAGGGGCAGTTGTTCCGGCGAGAGAAAGCGGGCAAGCGGCGAGTCAGCCCCCAGGCGAAAAGGGGCAAAAGAATAATACGCGGTCACAAACATGATGGCTGGCCAGATGAGCAGGCTGAAGTACACCATTTTGCTGTGAAAAGAATGGCGGTGCTCCTTCACCATTTCCGCCCACAGCAAGGAAGCGAGCTGTTTCATGCGCCTCTCCTTTCCGCCATGTGCAGGATGACGTCCTCCAGCGACGGCTGCTCGGTGTGCAGGCGCAGGACAGGCGATTGGTGGGCGGCCAAAAGCGAGAGCAGCGGAGTCGTCATATCGGTTTTGCCGCGCAAGGTCACTTCCCATGTCTGTTCGTCCGTCTCCGCGATTTCCCGCGTGCCGCCGTGGCGCAGGGCGAGCTTTTGCAGATCGGTGTCCAGCGTGTCGGAGAGGGCGGGGATCACGACGTGCAAAGCCGTCTCCAGGTGGAGCGAGCGAGTCAACTGCTCGGGCGTGTCGTGGGCGACGAGCTTTCCTTTGTCGATGATGTACACCTCGTCACACAGTTCCTCGACCTCGTGGATGTAGTGGCTGGTCAAAAGAATCGCTTTTCCGTGCTCTACAGCCAGTTCCTTGACATGCTTGCGAAGCTGTCTGGCGATGGGCGCGTCCAGCCCCAGCGTCGGCTCATCCAGGAACAGGTAGCGCGGGTCGTTGATGAGTCCGCGGGCGATTTGCAGCCGTTGCTTCATCCCTTTGGAGTAGCGCTCGACAGGCGTATCGGCCGCGTCCAGCAGTCCGACCTGCAAAAGCAAGGCGTCAATCCGGCTGCGCAGCGCCTGGCCGTGCAGTCCGTACAAGCTGCCGAAATACTGCAAGTTTTCCCGCCCGGTCAACCGCCAGTACAGCATCCGTTCGCCGCCCGCAATCATGTTGACCTTGGCCTTCACGAACCGATCGTCTTTTACCGCGTCATATCCGTCAACCGTAATCGTGCCGCTGGTCGGGGTGAGCAGCGTGGAGCACATTTTGATCGTCGTCGTCTTTCCCGCGCCGTTGATGCCCAACAGCCCGATGATTTTGCCGGGCACCATCCGAAACGAAACGTCGGAGACCGCCTCGACCTGTTTCCATTGCTGCCGGAGCCAGCCTTTTTTCTCCTTCACCCGATATACTTTCCGCACATTTTCCACAATCAGCATGAGAAAAAACCTCCTGTTATCCAAAGATTGATTCGACGACGCGCTTTTCCATCCGCCGCATGCCCCACACGCCGATCGCGAGGTAGACGAGCGACAGAGCCGCCATGTGGAAAAGCTGTGGGGAAACGGCGATCAGCGGCTTGCCCTGGATCACGCATTGGCGAAAAGCGTCCAGCGCAGGGGCAAGCGGCATGATCGCGCCCAGCGGCTGCAGCCATTCCGGCAAGTACGGGATGGGAAACGTGACGCCGGATACAAACGCCATGATGACAAACAGCGTGTTTTGCGTGATGTACGTATCGCGAAAGCGCAGCATCAGGCTGCCCAAGACGAGCGCCTGACAGAAAAACGCCCCGGTAGACAAAAGCCAGACAACGATAGCGCTCCCGATGTGGGCGTGGACAAGCGTAAGCCCGAACAAGGCGCCGACGATGACGATGACGGAAAATTCAAACACTGTGCGCATGAGCTGTTGGGCAACGTTGCCCAAAAAGTATCCTCTGCGTAGGGACGGGGTGAGCAATACCGCCTCCAGTGTTCCTTCCCGCAGCTCGGTAATGAGCGAGCGGCTGACATTCATCAGCGTGGAGACGGCAAAAGCGTAGAAGGCGCCGCCCAAAATGGCGTAGGACAAATAATCGTCTGTCCCCGTCAAATGCAGGAAACGGCCGTCCAACTGCCCGGCAAATACGTAATGATAGGCAAAGTAGGCGAACAGCACGGTGTACACGCCAGACAGGATGTGGCCGATGACGAACGACCACGGGTAGGCGCGCATCATCACCAGCGTATTGCGGACAAAGGTTGCTTTGGCAACTCGAAACACGTCAGTTCCTCCGTTCAGATGGTTTTGGCGGCGAGAGTGCAAGGCCAGGGGCAGGCATGTCGATGAACTCGTGAAGATCGACAGCCAGTTGTTCCAGCCGGGAAGTGATGCCGCGGTAAAACACGTACCGACCGCGCCGCTCGCTCCAGACGAAGCCCGCCTCTACCAGCAGCTTCAAATGCTTGTTGACGGCTGGCTCGCTGATGCCGTGCAAGTCTGCCAACTGCTGCGTGCAGTAAGGGTGATCGAGCAGCGACTTGAGAATGGCCGTCCGCGTCGGGTCGCTGAACACCTTCATTTTCAGCGTGAAGTCCGCGGGAATGGTTGAGGCTGTAGAGATGCCCGGAACGTCGACCGCAAAGCCGACGGAAATATGCTCCCCG
Organism: Brevibacillus sp. FW301-21C12A; assembly: GCF_058788915.1. NCBI lineage: Bacteria > Bacillati > Bacillota > Bacilli > Caryophanales > Paenibacillaceae > Brevibacillus > Brevibacillus sp. FW301-21C12A. The sequence goes on along the minus strand of NZ_JBYTBG010000036.1, from coordinate 27,404 downwards.
CAAATGCCGAGCAGCAGGTGGGGCGAGACGAAGGTAGAGGCGCGCAGGTGGATGCCCGCCAGCTCGGAGTAGGCGAAGGTGTACGTCTGCGCTTTGTGAAACTGCAAAAAGTTCTCATGCACCTTCAGCCGAGGATGCACCTGCGCCAAAAAGCCGACCGGATCCGCGGCAATCCGCTCCTGTCCCTCGTGGACCGCGCGTACCAGCCAAGGTTCGATGCGCCGTTCCTCTGCCCGGAAAAAAGGGAGGTAGGCGTGGCAAAACTCAAGAAAACGGCGTTTTGTGGACAAGGGATGCCGCAGTAACTCCCGATGCTCCGGCTTGAGCTGCTCAAACAGATCGTCCGTGTGCCCTTGCATCCACTGTTGCAGTTGCCGGGGGTGATAGACAGGCCCCAGCATCAACTGGGCAAACTGTGCCGCATCCATTGCCTGCAACTGCTCCAGGCTGGCCTCGACGGAATGCTCGTATCGCTCCTCCCACGGCACCAGGAAGTCCATTGCATCGAGAAACTGGTTGGACATGTTGCTGAACTGGTGCAGCTTTTTCACAAGCGATGCGGGAAGCGCGGAGAGAGACTCCTGCGCCCAGCCAAGACGGCTCGTGTGGTGGTCAGGGTTGGCGAGCACGTGCAGGCTGAGAAAAAACTCGTGACCCGGCACGTACGCAATCGACAAATGCTTTTGCAGCCAGGCAGCCAGGTCTTGCATTGCGAAGCCTCCTTTCTTTTTGATTAACCGTTTGGTGAATTGAATTTACGAGTGGGCAAAAGTGAAAAAATTATGCAAGAGGAAGAAACGGTTGTCAAGCGAAAAAAAGCAACCACAGACGCCGGGAGCGCGTGGTTGCTTCATGATCGTGCCCGTTACACTTCTTTTGGTTCACTCGGACTGCTGGTCTGCTCATAGGCCACCAGCGCCTGGACAGCTTGCTGCATGTCCGCAAGTTCTTGCTGCGACAAGGGATGTTCCTGGTAACGATACTGCTCGTAAAAGTCGGTGATTTTGCCTGCCAGCTCCAGTTGTGCCGCCGTCAGCGCAGGATGCTTTTGCAGCCGCTGCAAAAACTCCTGCGTCGTTTCATGCGGGTGGATCGTGACACCTTGCTTGCCCATCGTCTGCAAAAACTGGAAGTAGGCGTAGCGGGTCGCGTCGTCTGCGGGGCCAAGCGGTTTTTTGAACCATTTGGAGACATCCCATTCCGCCGCTTCGCCTTCAGCAGCGGGGGGCAGCGGGGCCAGATCAATCGCCGGGGCTGCCGTGACTGCTTTTGGCTCCGCCTGCCAGTTGCGATTGCGCCGTTTCCACATGTACCTGCCCAACAGAAACAGCGCTACGACGACGAAAAGCGAGATCAGATAAGGCTCCAGCAAGGAAAAGAGCGGTTCGCCCTGACTGACGGGTTCCAGGGGAGGATTGCCGCCTTGCCCTTCGTTGTTCAGCACATTATGAACGCGCTGGTCTTTGTCCAATACTTGCGACAGCCCGGAAATCCACTCCGCCAGCATCTGCAAGGCAGGCTCGATCAGCATGTAAAGCCCGGTGCCAAGCGGTCCTTTCACCCACGACCAGAGCAGGCTCAACAAACCGAGCAGGGCAGAGGCAGCCGCCACATAGCCAACTGTCACAAGCAGGCGCGTCCCCAGCACCTGACCCGCGAGCATCAGGCGGAGGCGGGCAGGCAGGCGGATGGGAAGGGCTTCCTCCCGCAGCAGGTAAGCCCCGACCGCGATCAGCACGTAGCTTGCGGTCACGAGGGCGAGCATGCCGAAGTAAGGGGCAGGCGAAAACGTCTCCGAATCAACGGCAGTTCCGTACAGAGCCGCGACAACCAACTGGATCAGGCAAACCATAAAGGCCAGAACGAACCGCCGCAGCAGACTGACATGGTTGATCCCGTTTGCAGCCGCTCCCTGAATCCGCCAAAAAAAGACGCCTGCCAGGGCGAGGGCGATCAGCCACGAGCCGAACAGAACAAAGCTGAGCACCCCGACGCCAAGCACAAACGGATAGAGCAAGAGATGCAACACGGTATGGCGGCCGCCGTGGTGATACAGCCAGCTTCCCGCGATCAGGAGCAGACAGCCAGCGAGGCAAAAGAACAGCAGCGCGCCAAAGTCTGCCGTCATCCAGCCAAGCATCATCAGCGAACCGCCAACGAGCAGCGCCTCCAGCCAAAAAGTAAGCGTCCATCGGCTCACGAGGGAAAAGCTCATCGCGCCATCACGCTCCTTTTTTCCAGACGCGCCTGTTCATACCGCCTGACCGTAGCCTGTTCCCCGGATACGTCGAGCACGGCAATGTTGTGTCCGCGCCGCACCAATCGCTCCAAAGTCGTCTGGGGCAATTCCTCCGGCCGCGCCGTCACGAGGATGATCGCTTCCTTGGCCGGACTTTCCTCCAGACGGCGGAGCAGGCTGGCTAGCGGCGTCGTCACATAATGGTGCATTTGCGCGAGTTGGGTCATGACGTGCAGATGGTGCGTCTTGCCGCTGCCGGCAGGCATGTGAAAATGCTCGCGGCCGCGCTGCTTGACGGTGAGAAGCAGCTCGTAGCCAATCGACTTTTTCCGGCACAGCATGGACAGCGCAGCAAGGCTGGATATAATCCGTTCATTGACGACATCGTTATGCCGCTGCTGCAACGGTTCATAGGACGGCAAAATATGGCCGACGATCCGCCAGTTTGGATGGGCGGTGTGCTCGAACAGCCTTGTCTCGAGCGTGCCCGTCTTGGCAGTCGCTTTCCAATGAATATGCTTGAACCGATCCCCGGGCATATACGGCCGCGCTCCCCGCAAAAAAGTGACATCCTCCTGTTGCCGTTGGCGCGAGAGCCTGCCTCCGTCCGGCTGCGTCTCTTCCAGTGACAGCGGAGGCAGCGGCAGCGGCAACGGGTAGACGAGCAGGGAAAACGATAGCGACAACGGCAAGGAAGTGACTTCCCCGGCGAACAGCGGCAATGTCTCCGATTGAATCTCCGTCAGCCAGACGGTGCCGCGCTTGTGGGGAGTAAGCGTCAAGGTTCGGGCTGCGCTCTGGCGCATGGGCAAGTCGAAGCGCAGTCGCACAATCGTCCGCTGGTTGCTCGTTTTCACTTCGTCCCCGCCGTCGGCCGTGACGTGCTCAGGCAAGGAAAAGCGCAGCCATGTCGAGGGCAACGGCAGCCAGGAGCGATTGTACAGGCGCACGGTAATCGTCACAGGCGTACCAGGCATGACGCGGGTTTGATCGCTTGTCCACTCCAGCTTGATCCATTTGGGGAGCGACTCGGCCCACCACTTTTGGGCGGCAGGCATGAAAAAGAAAAACCCGCCGAGCAGCCAAAGAAACCAACTGCCGGAAAACAGCGCGAAAAGCAGAAGCACAAAGCCGATCACATGAAAAGTTTGCTTCGTATCCATCCGGCTACACGCTTTCCTCGACGGGGGCTGGCACGCTCGACATGATCTGCGCTACCACTTCCTGCTCGGTTACATGCAGCTCCGCTTCCATGGACAGGCGGATGCGATGGACGGCGAGGCTCGGGAAAACAGCCTTCACGTCGTCCGGCAATACATAGGCGCGGCCCGAGACAAAAGCGTAAGCCTGGGCTGCGCGCAAGAGGGCGAGCATGGCGCGCGGACTGATGCCGACATCGACGGAGCGGTGGCTGCGCGTCGATTCCGTCAGGTCGATGACGTAATCTTCTACCGCCTGACTGACATGGACGGCCGTCACTTCTTTTTGCAGGGCGGCGATTTGTTCCACCGAGATCACTGGCTGCACCGTCTCCAGAGGAGAGGTGCTGCGGAATCTGCGGAGTATTTCCTTGGCGTCCTCGCGCGTGCCGTAGCCGAGTGACAGGCGGAACAGGAAGCGGTCCAACTGGGCTTCGGGCAGGGGATAGGTCCCCTCCGATTCAATTGGGTTTTGGGTGGCGATCACCAGCATCGTTGAGGGCAGCGGCAGCGTGACGCCTTCGATGGTGACCTGGCGTTCTTCCATGCATTCGAGCAGACCGGATTGGGTGCGGGGCGTTGCGCGGTTGATTTCATCCGCGAGCAAAACGTCCGCGAAAACAGGTCCTTTGCGCAGTTCAAATTCGCTCGTCCGCTGGTTGAACACGTGCAGTCCGACTACATCGGAAGGCAGCAGATCAGCGGTGAACTGCAGGCGGTTGTACGTCCCGCCGATGGCCTGCGCCAACGTTTTGGCAAGCACGGTCTTGCCCATGCCAGGCAAGTCTTCCAGCAGCACGTGCCCGCGCGCCAACAGAGCGGTCACCAGCAGGCGAACCTGCTCTTCTTTTCCTACGATTACGCGATTTACGGAAGTCAAAAGGCTATCCAGAGCGGGATGAGTCATGGAAATTCTCCTTTAAGTAGATAGGATGGAGAGGCAGTTGCTGGATTTCATTATACATGGAATATCCTATATTTTACAAATTTTTGTAAAGTAATCCCGCCGACGGCAGCGACGACAATTAACGCGCCGATGGCGACGTAGAGGGGCCGAACGCCGACGCTGTCGCTGAGTGTTCCGCCCAGCCAGATGCCTGCGGGCATGGTCGTGCGGACGATCAGCAGGCGCACGGAGAAGACGCGCCCCATCATGGCGGGCGGGACGTGGAGCTGATAGAGACGGGTGCTGTGCAACTGGAAAAACGGCGCGGCGACACCCGCCAGCACTTCTATCAAAATCGCCAGTTCGATCATATGGGTAAACCCTAGAGTGACGAAGCTCGCCCCGCCTGCGACCAGAGAGCCTAGCATGATGAGCGGCTGTTCCCGTCCATTGCGCAGCCGCGGCACGAGAAACGTCCCAAACAAGTAGCCGAACGGATAGCTGGCCAAAAACAACCCGACGTGAAAGGCAGTTCCGTGCAGCTCTCCCGCCACAAACGGAAGGTTGAGCACGAGCGTGACCCCTACCGCAAACTGTACGAGAGCCGAATACAGACTCAGATAGAGAAGCAGCGGCTTTTCCCAAAAAATCGCGAGGCCGGCTTTGAACATGGAAAACCACGATTCGGCCACCCGGGCAGGGAGGGCGGGAGCGTTTTTGCACGGGAGAAGAAAAGCTCCACTGAGCGCATAGCCGACGGCGACCAATGCCAGCACCTGATCGCCACCGATGCTGGCGACGAGAATCCCGCCCAGCGGCGGACCTGCGATCATAGCGATGCGCAGCGCGCTGTCCAGATAGGCGTTTGCTTGTAGCAACTGTTCTTTTGGGACGAGAGCAGGAAGCAATGACTGGCTTGCCGGGACGTACTAGCGGCTGGACGAGGCCGTTCACGAGCGCGGTCAAGTAGAGCGGCCACAAGGAGCCGGGCGTGGTCGCAATCGCGGCGAAGGAACAGCCGAACGCGATGCTGCGCATCCATTGCGAAAACAGCATGACGCGTTTTTTGTCATAGCGGTCGAGATACGGTCCGGCCACAAGCTGCACGACGAGCGATGGTACAAAGTAGAGCAGCCACATCTGCCCGACGGCTGCCTGCGAGCCGGTCACCTGGTAGATGATCCAGCTATTGGCGAGCGTGCCGAGCGAGGCGCCCAGCTCGGAGGTGAGCTGGCCGAGCAGGATGTAGCGGTAGGAGCGGTCTTTCCAGAGGGCGGATGTGCTCGTGGCTGCTGTCATCATTTGTCCGTGTCGAGAAACTGCCCGAGTAGCAGCGGGAGTTGCGAGAGCGCTTGGCTGCGCAGGCGATAGCGGGTTCCGCTCGTCTCGACCAGCCGGGCGGAGCGCAGCATCGACAAGTGATGATGCACCGTCGATTTGGCCATCTGGAGCGCTTCTGTCAGTTCTTGCAGCGTCAGCTCCTGTTTTGCGAGCATTTTCGCCATGCGGAGCCGCTGCTCGTCTCCGAGCGCCTTGAAGGATTGGACCAGCGTCTGCGGCGGCTGATACGGGTCGATTTGCTCGCGCAAGTTTTCATCGGCAACCGGGTAGTAAAAAATTTTGCAGCCTGCGTCATCGGCCTGCACCGTCCAGGGGCGATAGACCGCCTGCGGAATCAGCAGGACGCGGGTGACAGTCGGCTCAGGCGGATAGCTTGCTCCGGTCGCCCATTCCACCAGCGCTTCCGGGTCGAGCTTTTCTTGCATGCCGCGCTTTTGGGCAATCTCCCGTTCGAGCATGCGGCAGATGCGCTCCTCCTGCGGCTCGATGTGCGCCTGATACCAGCCTTCCATCAGCACGAGCAGGTGCTGGCGCAATTCCTCCGCGTCCACCGAAGTAATATGGGCGATGTACCGTTCGAAAAAGAGATGGCTGCGACAGGCCGCCTGCAACAGTTCGCGATCGGCGCTGCTTCCTTGCGCGGCTTTTCGCCGGGAAGCTTGCTGCGCTTCGCCCAAAAAAGGCAGTGCCTGGTAGCGCAGCTCTTCCTCTGGCAACTGCCTGACGTAGCCAAGAAACGCCTCCAGCTCGGAAAAAGGCTGCTGGCGGTACTGGTGAAGCAGATGCAAAAGCGTCTTCCATGTGTTGTGCGCCTTGGCGTAAGCGACCTCGCGCTGGACAGCAGGAGGCAGCGCCTCGATTAGCTCGCGCCAGTGGGCGGGCGGCTGCTCCAGCGTGTGATGAATCTGCTCGTAAGTGGCAACGGCGATGCCCAGCGCTGCTTCAAAAAGCGGCGAAAAGGCGAATTGCACCTCGTAGGTCGTGCGTTCGCTCCCGATGTTCCATACTTTCAAGAGGGGATCATCCTTCCAGTATTTGTAGTACGTCTCATTTTAAATGTTTTGAATTGTAAATTCAATATTTTCCGTATGATTGGTTAGATGGATTTCGAACCAGAATCGTTGAGTGTGGCAGGAAGAGGGGCGAGCGCCTGAAAGCAGCAAGCAGAAGACAGCACCCGAAAAAAGAAAAGCGGCACGCCTCTCCCGCGAGAGTTGCGTGCCACTTTTTACGAGACAAAAGCAAACTTAGTTGACAGTAGAAGGTTGAACGGCGCGTTGCAATGCCTGCTCCAGATCGCCGATGATGTCGTCGATCGCTTCTGTGCCCACCGACAGCCGGATCAGTCCTGGCGTTACCCCGGCGGCTGCCTGTTCTTCCTCCGTCAGTTGCTGGTGCGTCGTGCTGGCCGGATGGATGATGAGCGACTTGGAATCGCCTACGTTTGCCAGATGAGAGAACAACTTCACGGATTCGATCAGTGTTTTGCCTGCCTCGACACCGCCGCGAATGCCAAAGGTGAGGATGGCGCCAGCGCCTTTTGGCAAATATTTTTGCGCAAGGGCGTAGTGGGCGTCACCTTCCAGGCCAGGGTAGCTGACCCACTCGACCGCTGGATGCGCGGCGAGGAATTGGGCTACGGCCAGGGCGTTCTGGCTGTGGCGTTCCATGCGCAGGTGCAGCGTCTCCAGACCTTGCAGGAACAGGAAGGAGTTGATCGGGGCCACGGCTGCGCCGATGTCGCGCTGCAGTTGGACGCGCGCCTTGATGATGTAGGCGAGCGGTCCGACTGCTTCCGTATAGACGACGCCGTGGTAGCTCGGGTCTGGTGTCGTCAGGCCCGGGAATTTGCCGTTGTTCCAGTCGAACTTGCCGGAATCGACGATGATGCCGCCGATCGCTGTGCCGTGCCCGCCGATGAACTTGGTCGTGGAGTGGACGACGATGTCTGCGCCATGCTCGAATGGACGGCACAGGATCGGCGAAGCGAACGTGTTGTCCACGATCAGCGGCACGCCGTTTTCGTGCGCGATGTCAGCGATTGCCTGCAAGTCCGCCACGTCAATGCGAGGGTTGCCGATCGTCTCGCAAAAGAGCGCCTTTGTTTTCTCATTGATGAACGCCCGGAAGTTTTCCGGATTGGACTGATCGACAAAGTGAACCTTGATGCCAAGACGCGGCAAAGTGTGCGCAAAAAGGTTGTACGTACCGCCGTACAAGCTGCTGGATGCGACAATTTCATCCCCGGCTTGGGCGATGTTCAAAATGGAAAAGGTGATCGCTGCCTGACCAGAGGAAGTTGCCAGAGCACCGACGCCGCCTTCCAGGAGTGCCACGCGCTTTTCAAAGGCGTCCTGGGTCGGATTCATGATGCGGGTGTAAATGTTGCCGAACTCTTTTAAGCCAAACAGGTTGGCGGCGTGCTCCGTGTCGCGGAAGACGTAGGAAGTCGTCTGATAGATCGGAACGGCGCGCGAGCCTGTTACGGGATCTACTTCTTGTCCACCATGTACAGCGAGGGTTTCCGGTTTCCATTGTTGCTGGTCAGACATGCTTATCTCTCCTTTATATATGGGGATTAGGGATAAAAAAACGGAGCATTCCTCTGAGGAGAAGAAGGCTCCGGCTATACACGGGTGTGCACTCATCTCTCAGAATCTATGGATTCTGCAGGAATTAGCACCGCGCAAGGCACGCTTGCTGGTTGCCGGGTTTCACAGGGCCTGTCCCTCCACCGCTCTTGATGAACTGTTGCTTCAGTTGTTGTCATAATTGTATGAAAAACCACACTTCGCTGTCAATAATCAATAATGAGTTATCAGGTTGGATTTGGTGGGATTGAGGCGTTGAGAGATTTGTTCATGCTCACCCGTTCATGCTGTTTCCCATGACGTCCAAAGTACCTGTGTGATACGCCTTGTTGACGTGGTTTGCAGGCTGATGCCCCGCACTCCAAGGGTGCTCTGCGTTTCTTGCACCCGCCTTTTTCCAAACCAAAAAGAGAATGCTGTTTTGTATAGTAGTCTTCATATATAGAATGGTTATTTTTGTAAATGTGTCACCCGCCTGTACCGACCAACCATCTCCCTGTCCAAAAACAAACCCACCCTCACACTGTCACAAATTTGTCCCTATATCTCCGCGCTTTCGCCGCCCGCGTCGTTAGAAAATGGCATGGCCCTATGATATGATGGGAGTGGCAGAAAACGACCAAACGATTGTACATATAGGAGGAACATACGCGATGAGCCATGGCGTGAAGGAAATTACCCCGCAGGAGCTGCTGGAAAAGCTCGCGGCCAACGAAAAGCTTCAGGTGATTGACGTGCGTGAGGTGGAGGAGTGGAACGAAGGCCATATCAAAGAAGCCAAGCTGATTCCGCTCGGCTTTTTGCCGCATCGCATCGACGAGCTGGACAAGGAGATCCCGGTCGTCATGGTGTGCCGCAGCGGTGCGCGCAGCCACAGAGCGACCGAATATTTGTGTGAGCTTGGCTTTGACGCTGCCAATATGGTCGGCGGCATGCTGGCTTGGCCTGGCGAGAAGGAAGTGTAAGCCGTACGGTCCATACGGTCACGACCGCACTGGCAACGCCGAGACGTTTTCCACACAAAAAGAAACATGCGCTTTTACGCGGTATAGCGGCGGACGCATGAGAGAAGCAGGGGAGGAAGAAAATCGTGAGTGAGGGAGCACAGCAACAAGGATCCGCGTTGCAGCGCCATTGGTTTACGGTGCTCGCAGGCGTGATTATCCTCGCGATTGTAGGCGTGTTGGGCTACAAATACATGGCAAAAGAGCCGATTCCCGTGATGAAGCCGATTGCCGATTTTACGTTGGACAACAGTGACGGCACTTCGTTTACGTTTTCGGAAGGCAAAGGCAAGGTGCGGCTGGTCGAGTTCATGTTCACCAACTGCCCTGACATTTGCCCGGCGACGACGTACAACATGTCCAAGCTGCAAGAGCAGCTCAAGGAGAAAAAGCTGTTCGGCGACAAGGTCGAGTTCATTTCCATCACCTTTGACCCGGATTTCGACACGCCAGAAGTGTTGCAGCAGTACGCGGCGAAGTTCAAGGCGGATCAGAGCGGCTGGAAGTTTTTGCGCGGCGATGCCCAGGCGGTGGAAAAGGTGACGAAGGATTTCGGGATTGCCGTATTGAAGCAGCCTGACGGTTCCTTTGCCCATACCGCCCGCATGTTCCTCGTCGATGGCGATGGAAACATGCGCCGCGCCTACGGCATGGCAGCCGACATGGACATGGAGCAGATGCTGAAGGAAATGGAGCAGCTTGCGGACTAATCAGGCTGATTCCTCGTACGTGATCTGCACGACATGCTCGGTTTGATTTTCAAATTCAATATGCACGAGTAACGCCCACCTGCGATTGCCCTCCTGGAGCAAGAGTTTGAACGTCTCCTCTGACGTGGTGGGCGTTTTTGCTGTGCGCCCGACGTGCAGGTAGTCGACGATCTGGGCATGCGGATATTTTTTCATCGTCTCCTGCATCGCCAATCTGCCCCATTTGGCATATGGCGGCTGGGCGCAGGCAGGGGCATACTGGAAGAAGAATAACAGCAGGCTTGCTGCGATGGCGGTCAGGACGCTTCGCGCGAGGCGAACGGATACAGAGGCTTGCATGGCGTAAGACCCCCTTTTTTGTATTGGAAAACAAGCTTGCCCTCTATTTTGAAGCCTTTTTTTCATGTCATTCGTAGAAAATATTTACAATTTGGAAAGCGGGGGATTTCATGTACTACTTGCTCATTCCCTTATTTGGTGTTCCGCTCATCCTGGCGATTTTTGCGCTGCGCTCTCGCCGGAGCGGCTTCTGGAAAAAATGGTGGCCGCCTGTCGTGTCAGCGCTGCTGATTTACGGAGGCTGCCTCGCTGCCAACGTGTATTGGCAAGTACAGTACGGCATTCCGGTGCTTCCGACCAAAGCCGATCTGGAGCTGTTTCTTTATTTTTGCCTGTTCCTCGTCTTCGTGTTTTTTATTATGTACCTCGTCTTTTTCTTTGTGATGCGCAAACCGTTCTGGAAAATGAATCTGTTGTTTCTCGCCACGTCGTCTGGTCTGTTTCTCCTGTTTGCCGGGGCTTTTTTAGGCATGGGGCCGTTTATGTCGAAGGTGGAGTACGTCTCGGTTGTGCAGAGTGTAAAAAACAAGTGGCAGGCCGTGCCCGTGCAGGCGTCGAGCAATAAGCCGATTGACGTCACGCTCGTCTACAGCAAAAGGGACTGTCTGAAAAGGTGTGCTGGCCAACCTTACGACAGCCTGATTTTGGTCCGGAACCAGTCGGGGCAGCCGCTGGGCATTGAGCTTTTGGTTCGCCTGCAAAACGAAAGTGGGGCCGTCATCGAAGACAAACAGGCGTTGCCGCTCAAGCTCGCTGCGGGGGAAATCGCGCCGGTATGGACAGAAGATACAAACATGGAAGAAAACTTTTGGGAGCGGGTCAGTACGGTCACGGATGAGAGAGTAGCGGCGATTGCGTATCAGTTTTCTATTATTGACCGAAGATGAATGTGTCGAATTGTCAAGACTGGATGAAACGAACGCCTCGCGTTGTGTTACAATAAGAATGGCATGCTTGGTTCGGGTTCCCAAAATCATGCACGATGATGTTAGGAGGAAAGAGTTTGAGCGACGTTAAGATTTTCGCGATGGGCGGCCTCGGCGAGATCGGAAAAAATATGTATTGCGTCGAGTATGAGGACGAAATTATCATCATTGACTGCGGGGTGAAGTTCCCCGAGAATGAAATGTTCGGTATTGATCTGGTCATCCCCGATATTTCCTATTTGGTGGACAACCAGCACAAGATTAAAGCACTTTTGTTAACGCACGGACATGAGGATCACATCGGAGCGATTCCTTATATTTTCAAGCAAATTAACGTGCCGATCTACGGTGGTCGTCTGACCCTGGGCTTGGTCAAGGCGAAGCTGGAAGAGCATCGCATGCAAAATGACGTGAAGATGATTCCGATCTCAGAAGATACGGAAATCCCCTTCAACCGCCTGAAAGCGTCCTTTTTCCGCACGAATCACAGCATTCCGGATTCGTTCGGGGTTGTGATTCATACGCCGGAAGGGATGGTCATTCATACAGGTGACTTCAAATTCGATATGACGCCAGTCGGACAGACGACCGAGTACGGCAAGATTGCGAAAATCGGGGCGAGCGGCGACGTTTTGGCGCTGCTCTCTGACAGTACGAACAGCGAGCGCTACGGCTTCACCATGTCGGAGCGCACCGTTGGCGAAGGGATTCTCGACGTGGTGCGCAAAGCGCGCGGGCGGATCATCCTGGCGACATTCGCGTCCAACGTGCATCGCCTGCAGCAAGTAGTAGACGCTGCCGAGCAGTGCAATCGCAAAGTAGCGGTGATTGGCCGCAGCATGGAAAAAGTGTTCCTGATCGGACAAGAACTGGGCTACATCCAGATGCCGGAGGGCATGCTGATTGATATCAAGCACATTGACAACTACGCCGACAATCAGGTGCTGATTATTTGCACCGGAAGCCAAGGCGAGCCGATGGCGGCATTGACCCGAATCGCTTCCGGATCGCACCGGACCGTGTCGATCTACCCGGAGGATACCGTCATTATCTCGGCTTCCCCGATTCCAGGCAACACGATCAATGTCAGCAGGACGATTGACAAGCTGTACCGCGCGGGCGCGAACGTCGTGCTCAGCCACGTGTTTGACATTCACGCGTCCGGTCACGGCAGCAGCGAGGAGTTGAAGCTCATGCTCAACTTCATTCGTCCCAAGTACTTTATCCCGATTCACGGGGAGTACCGGATGTTGAAGACGCACGCGAAGCTGGCGCAGCAGGTAGGAATTGAGGAGAGCAACATTTTCCTCATGGACAACGGCGAGGTGCTGAACTGCAACCGCGAAAAGGCATGGCTCAGCAAAGTTCACGCCGGCATCGTCCTGATCGACGGCAGCGGCATCGGCGACGTGGGCAACATCGTCCTGCGCGACCGCAAGCATTTGGCAGAGGATGGCCTGATGGTCGTGGTCGTCAGCCTCGATATGAAAAACTTCAAGATTCTCACCGGACCTGACATTGTCAGCCGCGGCTTTGTGTACGTGCGCGGTTCGGAATCGCTCATCCAGGAAGCGACGCTGTTGGTTCGCCAGCGCCTCCAGGAAGCGTTGGACAAGAAGATCAAGGAATGGTCGGAGTTGAAGTCCCAGATCAACGAAGTCATCAAGCCTTTTATTTACGAAAAGACGGGCCGCAATCCGATGATTCTCACCATTTTGATGGAAGTGTAGGACTGGAGCACTTCTTCGTTCTCCCGGGGACGCGATCGGGTTATAATAATACGTAAATGGATACGTGATACAAAGGAGAGGTTGCCCCATGATGTCTTATGAAGCATATATGAGCCAAGTAATTCAACCGATGCGCGACGAACTGACGCGCAACGGATTTGTAGAGCTGCGCACAGCAGAAGAGGTTGAGCAGACGCTGCCAAACGCAAAAGGTCTGACGCTGGTAGTCGTAAACTCGGTTTGCGGCTGCGCGGCAGGGCTGGCTCGTCCGGCAGTGGTTCATTCCTTGAACCATTCCACCAAGCCAGACAACATTTACACTGTATTTGCAGGACAAGACAAGGAAGCGACAGCGAAAGCCCGCGAGTACTTTGAAGGCTACGCGCCATCTTCCCCGTCTTTTGCGATCATGAAGGACGGCAAAATCATGACGATGATCGAGCGTCATCAGATTGAGAACAACGACCTGCAAACGATCTCCAACCTGTTGACTACCGCTTACGACACGTACAAATAAGCTAGCATGGCCATGACAAGACGCTCGCGAACGGGCGTCTTGTTTCACATCCCGATGAACCTGAAAGGAGCTGCCCGCAGCATGCAGACCCGATCGTTTGGACGAGATCCGCATCAAGTCTCTTTGCTCGGCTTCGGCGCCCAGCGAATTGTGGACGAGCACGATTGCACCGAGGAGCAGGCAATCGCCATCATTCGGCGCGCCGTAGAAGCAGGAGTCAATTACTTTGATACAGCCCCTACATACAGCGCTGGACAGTCGGAGACACGGGTAGGACTGGGGCTTGCAGGCTTGCGCGACCGCGTGTGGATCGCGACGAAGACGGGAGGACGCACGCGCGACCTGGCCCTGAAAGATTTGGAGGGCAGCTTGAAGCGGCTGCAGACCGATTACGTCGACGAGTGGCGGATGCACAACATCATGCAGCCGCACGATCTGGAGGCGATTTTTGCAAAAGGAGGCGCGCTGGAAGCGATGCTGGAAGCGCGAGAGCAAGGCTTGATCCGCAAAATCAGCATCAGCGGGCACACAGACCCGCGCCTGCTGGCAGAAGCGATTCGCCGCTTTCCTTTTGACAGCGCCCTCGTCGCTTTGTCTGCTCTCGATCATTTCATCTACAGCTTTGCGCACGATTTCGTTCCGCAAGCGGTGGAAAAAGGCGTCGCGGTCATCGGCATGAAAGTGATGGGGCTGGGCAAGCTGGCTCCGTGGACAGAGCAAGCGCTGCGCTATACGTGGAGTCTCCCCGTTTCGACGGCGATCCTCGGCGTGAGCAGAATGGACGAGCTGGAAGCGGACTTGGCCGCGGCCAACGCCTTCGTGCCGATGACGGACATCGAACGCGTGGAGCTGTTTCAACAGATCATGCCGCTGGTGCGCCCGGACGTGCTGCGCTGGAAGGCGCGCGAATGGATGGCTGGCGAATGGTATCAGTTGCCGGAGCTGTCTTTTTGACAAAAGCGAAAGTCTCTTCTGATTTTCTGGAAGGGGCTTTCTTTTTGTTTTTTAGAGCGTGGCTGGAAACAAGCTGGTGGTCATAACCGGAGCTACGCGAGGATTGGGCAGGTCGATGGCAGAGCGATTTCACGAAGCAGGCTGGAGCGTGGCAGGCTGTGGCCGTTCGGCCGTGGCGCTCGATCCGGGCGGCAGTATTGACACCTCCATGCTGCGTTCCTGCTCGCCGCAGGAAGTGGCAATGACCCCGGCCAGCGAGGTGCCGATGGCCATTCCCAGGTTGTTCGCGACATATACGATGTTGAACAGCTCTCGGCGCTGCTCTTTCCAGCGAAAGCCGATGAACGCCTGAATCGCCGGGAACGACAGGTTGAAGGTAAAGCCAAGCCCGGTCATCAGCGCGATGTAAACAAGCCAGCTATTCGTGAGCGGAATCGACAACTGGATGAGTCCTTGAACCAGCAAGGCCCCGACAATCAGCCGTTTGGCGCCCAGGCGGTGAAAAAGCGTCCCGCCGACGAACTGCCCCACAATTCCTGCCAGCGATTAAACCATCAGCACAAAGCCTGCCTCGGTCATGGAGCGTTGCAAAATCGTATGTACGTACAAAGTGGTAAGCGGCAACATGAAAGCGCTGCCGGAAGAGTTGATGAAGCTCGCAACCAGGAAGAACAGGGCTACTCGTGGATACCGCTGCAAAAAGGAAGTGGGAGAAATCACGGCCGGTCACCCCTTTGGGATTGTGTTGCTTGTAGTATAACGAATATTTTAAACATTGCAAACATAAAAATATAAAAAGTGAAAAGCACCCAAATAAAGGCTGCTCCACATCCTATAGATTCGAGTATACTAAACAAGTGGTGAGATGAGTTCATGTGATACAGAGAATAAAAGGTGGAGTAGTTCTTTATGCGAATGTGGAAACGGGTGTTGCTCCTGATGTTTGTCGCGATTGCCGCGACAGCAGGTTATTACGGATACTCTTTTTATCAGTTTGCTCACAATATTCAAGAGCCGAATGTCATTCGGCCAGCCCCGCCGGATGGCGGTGCCGCGACGAAAGCGGCGGAGATTCCGGAATGGGATGGCGAAGAGCGGGTGAACATCCTGTTGATGGGTGTGGACCGCAGGGGAATGAAAAATAACGGGCTCCCCCGTTCGGACTCGATGATGCTCGTCAGTATCGACCCGGCCTCCAAGCGCTACGACGTATTTTCCATTTTGCGCGACACGTACGTAGACATTCCGGGGAACGGCAGCTCGCGCATCAACTCGGCGATCGTGGAGGGCGGACCGGAACTGGCGATGAAGACCGTCAGCCAGTTTACAGGGCTTCCGGTGGACCGCTACGTCATCACCGACTTTGAAGGCTTCAAGGCTTTGATTGACTCTGTCGGTGGTGTCGAGATTGATGTGGAAAAAAATATGTACTATCACGACCCGACCGATAAAGGCATCTACGACATCAATTTGAAAAAGGGACTGCAGCAACTGGATGGCAACAAGGCTCTGCAATACGTTCGTTTTCGCCATGACGCCACATCGGACTACACGCGCACAGAGCGTCAGCGCAAGCTGCTGACGGCTGTGGTGAGCCAGATGAAGAGCGGCACGACCTTGATTCAATTGCCGTCCATCCTGAAAGAAGTGACGCCGTATATCCAGACGAATATCAGTTCCATGGATATGCTGAGGCTGTCTGCGCTTGGGCTGAAATTAAACACCGCGGAGCCAGGCAACTACCAATTGCCGCCAATGGGGATGTTCCGCGAATCCCATCGGGCAGGCGCGGTGCTCATTCCGGATGTCGACCAGATCCAGTCTTTTATCAAGGAAAAGCTGGAACCGCCAGCAGAAGAAGCGGTTTCGCAAACGAATAGCACGACCGATAGCAACGAAAACAGCACGCCAAATTGAGCGTGCTGTTTTTTTGTGTTTTCGGGCAGACTAACCATGATTTGCTATGTATGGGGGTGAGGGGAATGGACCAGGAGATTGCGCGTAAATGGTTTTCCCATACAGGGGACTTGCGAACGGAACATATCGACGAGCCGGACGGCCGCATGCGGCTGTATTTTTTGACCAGCATGGCGGATGCCAAGTCGTTTACAGCGAGCTCATCCCGAAGCTGAGAGAAATTTGTCTGGCTGAGGCAAGCATAGGGGAAGTGGAGCGGCAGCTCGGGGGAGCCGGGAGCAATCGGGTCTATCACACCCAGGAGGCGATTCAGCGCCTGCTCGAAGGCTATCGCCCAAGGAAGCGTTTCTCATCAAGCTCGTGCACGGGAAATTCCGGATTGGCAGCTACGACACGTCCGTCCCGGCGCAAATTTTCGGGAAGACCGACAAGAACCGCGGCAATCCCAAGGATATGGTGCACCTTGCTTTTGACACGATTTCCAGCAACGCCCGAATCAAGCTGGAGCAAGTATCGCCGCCGGTGTTCGATATTCGCATACGCTTGAAGGCGAGAATCCTTGAGAAAGCGACGTTTCATTTTCACGTCAATGCCACCATCATTCGCAACGGAGTAATGGATTAAAAAAGTTTTTCCTGTGATTGCTATTGACGGGATATTTTCAAAAAGGATATAATCCGGTTTGTATCATGAAAATATGAAAAACGAACATAATATACGTGGAAATCTTTCTTATCAAGAGAGGCGGAGGGACAGGCCCGATGAAGCCCGGCAACCGGTTCATTTTTTGAAATGGACGTCGCGGTGCCAATTCCTACAAGATTGGTTGGATCTTGATAGATGAGAAGGGTGGATGCGAACGTATACATGCGTTGCAGCCCCTTTTTCGTTTATGAAAAAGGGGTTTTTACGTTTTTCACAAGGATTTTGCTGGGAGGTGGATGCGTTGATTCAATTGAAAAATTTGCATAAAAGCTATCAAGTGCAGGGCAAGACGATTCCGGCGTTGCTCGGGATTGATCTTTCTATAGATAAAGGGGAAATTTACGGGATTATCGGCCATTCCGGGGCGGGGAAAAGTACCTTGATCCGCTGCATCAACCTGCTGGAGCGCCCTACGTCGGGACAAGTCATCGTCGATGGGGTCGACCTGACCAAGCTCGACGACGTCAAGCTGCAGGAAAAGCGCCGCGAGATCGGGATGATTTTCCAGCACTTCAACCTGCTGTCCTCGTCCACCGTCGGGGAAAATGTCGCGTTTCCGCTCAAGCTGGCCAAGCGTCCGAAGGCGGAGATTCAGAAAAAAGTGGACGATCTGCTCAAGCTGGTAGGGCTGGAAGCGCACCGGGACAAATACCCGTCCCAGTTGTCCGGCGGCCAGAAGCAGCGCGTCGGCATCGCGCGGGCGCTGGCAAACGATCCGAAAGTGCTGCTGTGTGACGAAGCGACCTCGGCGCTCGATCCGCAGACGACCAACTCGATTTTGGCGCTGCTTTTGGACATCAACCGCAAGCTGGGATTGACCATCGTGCTGATTACGCACGAGATGCACGTCATCCGCTCCATTTGCGACCGCGTAGGCGTGATCGACGGCGGAAAAATCGTCGAGTCGGGTGAGGTGCTGGACGTGTTCCTCAAGCCGCAGCATCCGACTACGCAGGAATTTGTCGAGCAGGTGGCAGATTCCACCGAGCTGCGCGAAGCTGTCGCGCACGAAAAAGCAGCGGGGAACCGCACGATTGCGCGCGTCACCTTCCTGGGAGAAAAGACGTACCAGCCGATTTTGTTCCAGACGATGCAGGAGACAGGCACAGTATTCAGCATTTTGCAGGGAACGATTTCCCGCATGAAGGATACGCCGTACGGCCAACTGGTCGTCGAACTGGAAGGCGATGTCCGTCAAAACGAAAAAACCATCGAGACGTTGCGTCAGCGTGGCTTGGAAGTAGAGGTGATATAGATGGACTGGACAATGGAAAATGTGGATTGGTCGGAGATCGCTGAGGGTACACTAGACACACTGACGATGCTGGGTTTCTCCACGTTGTTTACGATCCTGATCGGCTTGCCGCTGGGAATCATTTTATTCCTTACTTCACGTGGACAGTTGCTGCAAAACAAGGCGTTTTACTCGGTTGCTTCATTCATCGTCAACGTATTGCGTTCCGTGCCGTTCATCATTCTGATGATCTTGCTGATTCCGGTCACGAAACTGATCGTCGGCACTTCGCTCGGCGTACTCGGAGCGATTCCGCCGCTCGTGATCGGGGCCGCCCCGTTTTTTGCGCGGCTGGTGGAAACCTCTCTGCGCGAGGTAGATCGCGGAGTCATTGAGGCCGCCCAGTCGATGGGGGCGTCCAATTGGCAAATCATCTGGAACGTCCTGCTGCCAGAGTCTCGTCCGGGACTGGTGGCCGGAATTACGATTACGACCGTTGCGCTCGTGTCCTACACGGCCATGTCCGGGGTAATCGGCGGCGGCGGTCTGGGCGACTTGGCTATCCGTTACGGTTATCAGCGCTTCCAGACCGATGTCATGATTGTCACTGTCGTCATTTTGCTCGTGTTGGTGCAGATCTTACAGTCGCTGGGTGATCGCCTGGTATTGCGTTTCAGCCGCAAGTAAGGTCTTTCCCATAGAAGTTTGCAAGTACAAAGATCAAAAAAAGTAGGGGGAAATCATTTATGAAAAAGCTAGTCGTATCTGTACTTTCTACCGTATTGGCATTTTCTTTGGCAGCGTGCGGAGGCAAAACGGAGACTGCTCCAGCTCCAGCCGAAGGCGGCGCACAAGGCGGACAACAAGAAGTGACATTGAAAGTAGGCGCTTCTCCGGTTCCACACGCAGCAATCCTGAAGCACATCGCACCAAAACTGAAAGAACAAGGCGTAAACCTGGAAGTACAAGAGTTCACCGACTACGTACAACCAAACGTACAGCTCAACGAAAAACAACTCGACGCAAACTTCTTCCAGCACAAGCCTTACCTGGAAGACTTCAATAAAGGACAAAACATGGATCTGCAACCTGTAGTTGCGGTTCACATCGAGCCATTTGGCGCTTACAGCAAAAAAGTGAAATCGGTTGACGAACTGGCGGAAGGCGCAACTATCGCGCTGCCAAACGACCCGACCAATAGCGGCCGCGCCCTCGCTCTCCTGGAGAAAAACGGCGTCATCAAGCTCAAAGAAGGCGCTGGCATCAGCGGAACTGTGAAAGACATTGTGGAAAACAAGAAAAACCTGAAGTTCAAAGAGGTTGAAGCAGCGATGCTGCCGCGCGTTCTGGAAGAAGTGGACCTGGCGCTGATTAACACCAACTACGCGCTCGAAGCGAAGCTCGTGCCAACCAAAGACGCTCTGTTCATCGAAGACAAGGAATCTCCATATGCGAACTTCCTGGTAGCTCGTCCTGACAACAAAGACTCCGAAGCCATCCAAAAGCTGGCGAAGGAACTGAACTCCCCTGAAGTGAAAAAATTCATTGAAGACGAATACAAAGGTTCCATCATCCCGGCATTCTAAGGAAAAGTAATTGATGGATCAACAAATAAACCCAATTGGCCCTTTAAGGCTGTTGGGTTTATTTCTGTTTACAAAAGAATGAATATTCATAAAATTTAATTAAATATCACCGAACCCCATTTTCAAGAAATCTGTCGTCGAGTATATTGTGGTGGCGATAGAAAAAATTTGATAAGGGGGAAAATTCTGATGAAGGGAACATTCAAAATGTTTGTCGGCCTGACATTGGTGGTCGGAAGTCTTTTGGCAGGCTGTGGAGGCAGTCCGACTTCGACTGCACCTGCTGCTGCTCCTGCGGGTGAGGCTTCGTCTGGCGCGCCTGCCAGCACAAAGCCGCAAGTGTTTCGGGCCAATCTGACCAGCGAGCCATCGACGGCAGACCCTGGGCTCGCCAAGGACACTACCTCAGGGGCGATCGTCCGTGCCACTTTTGACGGCTTGACCAGGCTGGACAAAGACGCGAAGCCGATGAACTCGGTTGCGTCTGATGTGAAAATATCCGACGACAAACGGGTGTACACGTTCACGATTCGCGACTCCAAGTGGAGCAACGGCGATCCGGTGACGGCGCACGACTTTGAATTTGCCTGGAAACGCGTCCTCGATCCAAAGCTGGGAGCCGAGTATGCGTATCAGCTCTACTACATCAAAAATGCGGAAAAAGTACACACAGGCAAGGCGCAAGCAGACGAGCTGGGGGTAAAAGCTCTGGATGACAAGACGCTGGAAGTAACATTGGAAAACCCGACACCGTTCTTCCTGGAACTGACGGCATTTTACACGTATTATCCTGTAGACAAAAAGGTCGTAGAGGCCAATCCGAACTGGGCGAATGAAGCAGCAACACACGTGAGCAACGGGCCATTCAAGATGACGGGCTGGGAGCACAAGAGCAAGATCGTTTTGGAGAAGAACGAAAACTATTGGGACAAAGACGCTGTCAAGCTGGACCGGATCGAGTTTGCCATGATTGAGGATGATAACACAGCGCTGTCCATGTTTGAAAACGGCGAGCTGGACTGGGCGGGTCAACCGCTTGGCGGCCTGCCAACCGATGCGATTCCGTCCCTGAAAGAAGCAGGCAAACTCGTCGTTCATCCAAAGGCGACGATGTATTGGTACAAAATCAATACCACCAAAGGAGTGCTGCAAAACGTAAAAATTCGCAAAGCACTCGCTTATGCGGTTGATCGCCAAAGCATCGTGGACAACATCACACAGGTCGGCCAGGTGCCTACGATGGGGATGCTGCCGCAATCCATGATTATCAAGCCGGAGGGCTACTTCCGCGACAACGACGTGGAGACAGCGAAAAAGCTGCTGGCGGAAGGCATGCAGGAGTTGGGGCTGAGTCAGTTTCCGACCATCACCATGTCGTACAACCCGACAGACCGCCACAAAAAAATCGCCGAAGCCATGCAGGACCAGTGGAAGCGCAACCTTGGCATCGACGTGAAGCTGGCGATCAAGGAATTTAAGGTGCATTTGCAAGATTTGCATGAACTGAATTACGAGATTGGCCGTTTGGGCTGGAATGCCGATTTTAACGATCCGATCAACTACCTGGAGATGTTCCGCGATGCGAAGACCGGAAACAACGACACAGGCTGGGAGAACGCGCGCTACAAGGAGCTGCTGCAACAGTCGGCCATGGAGAGCGATCCGGAGAAGCGCAAGCAGCTTTTTGCGGAAGCCGAGCAAATTTTCATGGATGCCATGCCTGTAATCCCGCTGTTTACGGACGTGGATGTCTGGGTGCAGAGTGATAAGGTAAAAGGCGTGCAAGTGGACGGACTGGGCTTTATTGATCTGAAGTGGGCGGAAATGGTCGAGTAACAGGCAAAAACCCCAGAGGCGAAGTGCCGAGGCAGCTCGCTGCTGGGGTTTTCCTTCCTTTTTGCCCGGAATTAATAGCCAAAATCCAACGTTTTTCCGGTTTCTGCATATGTTTTGATGTTGGAGAGAATCATCGGCCAATGGTTGCTCGCGTTGGCGAAGGAAGGGTGATCTTCGGTCCACTGGTCGTTAATCAGCGTCAGCCGCGTGCATCCGCCAACAGGCTCCAATTGGAAAGTTACGCGCGATTGAAGCTCGGCGTGGTTGGCGTGGTACGAAGGGCCGGGATGTTCCAGGAAGCTGAAGGTTTGCTGCGGCTCAAACGCCAAAACCTTGCCGTACACATGGACAGTTTCGTCGCCATCATTTCCGGGACCGACATAAGCGAGATCGTCCCCTACCTGAAAAGTAGAGCGGATGACAGAGCCAAAAAACGTATGCTTGACTCCTTCTTCCGAGGTAAGAACGTGCCAGACGTGCTCCGGGGTGGCCCCGATGTAAAAATCGAAACGCAGTTCCATAGCAGTGCCTCCTGTTTCCATTCATTTTCAAATTGTAATCGTTTGCTGTTGCTACTACTCTTAGTATAGGCAGATAATGGAGGGGCGTATTGTAAAAATGCGACAGGAGGCGGCGCTATGGAAAAAAAGCAGGACATGCTGCCAAAAGGTGTGCTGCATGCCATGCTTGGCGGAAAAAAGTTTTCGCTGCAAAGGTATGAACCAGGCGGCGACGTCGGTTACTTCGTCCAGCATTACTGGGTGGTCAGGTGGGATTTGCGCGGGCAAGCTCCTTACTCCCAAACCGTTTTGGCCCACCCCAATGTGAATCTGGTGTTTGAAGAGGGCGCCACAGGCATATTCGGTGTCGCTTTGTCCACGTCCTCGCATTTGCTGGCTGGCCAAGGCCATGTGTTCGGAGTGAAGTTCAAACCAGGCGGCTTTTATCCATTTTGGCAAAAGCCGGTTTCACAGTTGTACGGCACGGTTACTACGTTGGAAGAAGTGTTTCAGGTGGAGACAGCCCCGCTGGAAGCCGAGATGCTTGCCATGCCGGAAGACGCCCAGATGGTTCGCCGCATCGAAGCGTTTTTGGGCGAGCGTCTGCCGGAGCGCGATCCGAATGTAAAGAGAGTAAGCGAGCTGGTCGGCTTGATTCAGGCAGATCGGACGGTGCTGAAGGTAGAGGATGCGAGCCGACTGTCCGGAATGAGCATCCGGACGATGCAGCGCTTGTTTGACCGCTATGTTGGCGTCAGTCCGAAATCGGTAATCCAGCGCTACCGACTGCACGAAGCGGCGCAGATGATCGACCAGGGAGCCGTCAGCGACTGGCTGGACTTGTCCATCGCGCTCGGCTACTACGACCACTCGCATTTTATCCGCGACTTCCGGGCGATTGTCGGTGTATCGCCGCAAGAATACCGGCAGACCCAAACTTTATAATTGTAAACAAAGTCCCCTGTGACGTCGCTTTTTCGCGATGGGAGGGGGCTTTTTGTTTTGCCTCGGTGAGCGGCGATACTCCTAAGATTTGCATAGTTTTTCTTGTGCGAGGCATACTTCATGTAATGAAGAATGTGAATTTATTTCCCTTAATATAATTTGATCTTTGGATAAAACATAATTAAACTTGCTTAAAATGTCTTCAATATTACTAAAAATGCAGTATATTTGTTGAAGTAGCTTTCCATGGAGTGTTACACATACAAAGGGGGTCAACACTAATGAAAAAAAGCGTATTTGCAGCGATGAGTTCCATCCTGGTTCTGAGTGCGGCGCTGGCTGGCTGTGGCGGCGGCGAGAAAGCAGGAGAGCAAGGAAATTCTGCTGGAAGTGAACAAACTAGCGGTCCAAAAGTTCTGCGCATGAACATGAAGAGTGAGCCGCCGACGGCTGACCCTGGCTTGGCTGAAGATTCCACATCCGGTGCTGTTTTGCGTGCGACTTTTGATGGTTTGACTCGTATCGGTGAAGATGGCAAACCGCATGAATCCGTAGCGGAAAAAATCGACGTTTCTGAAGATGGACTTACTTATACATTCCACCTGCGCGACAGCAAATGGAGCAACGGTGACCCGGTAACAGCGAAAGACTTTGAATACGCGTGGAAGCGAGCGCTCGATCCGAAGCTCGGCTCCACTTATGCTTACCAATTGTACTACCTGAAAAACGCTGAGGAGTACAACACCGGAAAAGCGAAAGCAGAAGATGTGGGCGTGAAAGCAACCGATGACAAAACATTGGTTGTTACGTTGAAAAACCCGACTCCGTTCTTCCTGGAGCTGACTGCTTTCTACACCTACTACCCGGTGAACCAAAAAGTGGTCGAATCCACACAAAACTGGGCGGGTGACGCCAAAACGCACGTAGGTAACGGTCCGTTCAAGATCGAGACTTGGGAGCATAAGAGCAAGCTCATTCTCGCGAAAAACGAAAACTACTGGGATAAAGATGCTGTAAAACTGGACAAGATCGACTTCTCCATGGTAGAGGATGAAAACACCGAGCTATCCATGTTTGACAACGGCGACCTCGATTGGGCAGGTGCTCCTACAAGCGCACTCCCAACAGATGCAATCCCGGCACTGAAAGAGTCCGGCAAAATGCAAACCCGTGCGATTGCGGGTACGTACCTGTACAAATTCAACACGGAGAAACCGCCGTTCAACAACGCGAAAATCCGTAAAGCGTTCGCTTATGCGATTGACCGCAAAACGATCATCGACAACGTAACGCAAGCGAACCAGGAGCCGGCAATGGGTCTGGTACCTCCAACAATGGCTGTGGCAACTAGCCCGTACTTCAAGGACGGCGACGTGGAAACAGCGAAAAAACTGCTGGAGGAAGGGATGAAGGAAGAAGGCATCACCAAGCTGCCAACTCTGACTCTTTCCTATAATACGTCCGAAGGTCACAAGAAAATCGCGGAAGCTATCCAAGACCAATGGAAAAAAGCGCTCGGCGTAGAAGTGAAGCTGGAAAACAAAGAGTGGAAAGTATTCCTGGACGACCTGCACCAAGGCAAGTTCCAGATCGCTCGCTCTAGCTGGACTGGCGACTACAACGATCCGTACACCTTCCTGGATCTGTTCAAACTGAAAAAAGGCAGCAACAACGATACCAACTGGGAAAATCCCAAGTATCAAGAGCTGCTGAACCAATCCGCGGTGGAAAAAGACCCGGAAAAACGCAAACAAATCCTGGCGCAAGCGGAAGCGCTGCTCATGGACGAAATGCCAGCCGCGCCAATTTACTACTACACGCATTCCTATGTGAAGAGCGACAAAGTACAAGGCGTTGTGCTCGACGGTCTCGGCTTCGTAGACTGGAAATGGGCAGACATTAAATAAGAAAGCCAAGCGAACGATAAGAAGAAGGGCGAATAGCCCTTCTTTTTTTTGCGAAAAATAAAGCGCAAAGGATGGGAGATTCTTCATCTATCAACAAAATGGGGAGGAGAGCTGTTCGCAACTATAAATATTTGTAAAATTCAAACGAGGCGTGGGACAAGCCTCTCACTGACGCTGTCTCATGGTAATCTTGTGTGCAGCAAAGAAAAAGGTGGGAGGTCCATGGAGAAAACCGCGATAAATCAACATTTTCAAGCTGTCTATACTAACGAGAATCATTTTCCATCGAGTTTTATCAATAAATTATTTTTTATAAATCATTAATCATCTTTATAAATAAATAAAAATTTATTAAATCATTCTAAAACATATTTAAAAATAATATAAAAGCATGTATATTGAAAAAAGATTTAGAAAAGGGGGATTACTTGTATGAAAAAGAATGTTTTCGTAGCAATGAGTTCTATCCTCGTTCTTGGTGCGGCACTCGCAGGATGCGGCGGCGGCAACCAAGCAGCGCCAGCAGATAACAACGCAGCAGGCAATAAAACAGAAACCACTGCACCAGCAGCGGGACCAAAAGTACTGAAATTGAACCTGCACTCCGAGCCGCCAACAGCAGACCCAGGTATCGCGGAAGACACTACTTCCAGCACAATCATCACTGCTACCTTCGAAGGTCTGACTCGCGTAGGCAAAGACAACAAAGTGCATGAAGCAGCAGCAGAAAGCTATACCGTATCTGAAGACGGTAAAAAATATACATTCAAAATTCGCGATGCAAAATGGAGCAACGGCGATCCTGTAACAGCGAAAGACTTCGAATTCGCCTGGAAACGCGCGCTCGATCCGAAAACAGCTTCCAACTACGCTTACCAACTGTACTATGTGAAGGGTGCGGAAGCATTCAACAAAGGTACTGGTAAAGTAGAAGACGTTGGCGTAAAAGCGCTCGACGACAAAACACTGGAAGTGGAACTGACAAACCCAACTCCGTTCTTCCTGGAGCTGGTAGCGTTCAAAACATACTTCCCGGTTCACCAAAAAACAGTTGAAGCCAACGACAAATGGGCTACTGACGCGAAAACAATCGTGGGTAACGGTCCATTCAAAATGGAAACATGGGAACACAAGAGCAAACTGGTTGTCGTGAAAAACGAGAACTACTGGGATAAAGACAACGTAAAACTGGACAAAATCGAGTTCTCCATGGTAGAGGATGAGAACACTGAGCTGTCCATGTTTGAAAACGGCGAGCTGGATTGGGCAGGTGCTCCAACTTCCGCATTGCCAACTGACGCGATTCCTGCTCTGAAAGAGTCTGGAAAAATGACAACCCAACCAATCGCGGGTACTTACTTCTACCGCTTCAACACAGAAAAAGCGCCATTCAACAACGCGAAAATCCGTAAAGCGTTTGCTTACGCGATCGACCGTCAAAGCCTGATCGACAACATCCTCCAGGCAGGTCAGTTGCCAGCAACCGGTTATGTACCACCGAGCATGGCTCTGAACAAAGATGGCTACTTCAAGGACAAAGACCTCGAAACAGCGAAAAAATTGCTGGAAGAAGGTATGAAAGAAGCTGGCATCAGCAAGCTGCCAACTCTGACTCTGTCCTACAACACTTCCGAAGGTCACAAAAAGATCGCAGAAGCAATCCAAGACCAATGGAAGAAAAACCTCGGTGTAGACGTGAAGCTGGAAAACAAAGAGTGGAAAGTATACCTGGATGACGTACACCAAGGTAAATACCAAGTAGCTCGCGCTGGTTGGCTGGGTGACTTCAACGATCCGATCAACTTCCTGGAAATGTTCAAGGAAAAAGACGGCGGAAACAACGATACTCGTTGGGAAAATCCGAAGTACAAAGAGCTGCTGAACCAATCCGCTCTGGAAACAGATCCGGAAAAACGGAAAGCGATCCTGGCTGAAGCTGAGCAAATCCTGATGGATGAAATGCCAGTCATGCCAATCTACTTCTACACGCAATCTTGGGTGAAAAACGACAAGGTTGACGGCGTAATCATCGACGGTCTGGGTGCTGTTGACTACAAATACGCTGACATCAAACAATAATAGAAGCAAAGCAACCGATTTAAGGAAGAGGGGCGTTTTTGACGCTTCTCTTCTTTTTTGTTTGAAAAGCGGGTGTTGATCGGGGCTGAAAATTCTCACCCGAAAAGGGGCGAACCATTTTTTTCCTAGTCGAGTTGCATCAAAACTAACTAAAAGAAAAAACATCCAAAAATCCCTTTTTCTGATTCATCACCATAACCCGTGCTAGACATTGAAAAAACGTAGATGTTCCTCTATCGTGAAAGTTGTCCTGACCATC
>NZ_JBYTBG010000035.1:0-50923 GCF_058788915.1 Brevibacillus sp. FW301-21C12A | reverse complement strand
GTTGATAGGTTCGGTGTGGAAGCGCGGCAACGCGTGGAGCTGACGAATACTAATCGGTCGAGGACTTATCCACACATCTCTTAGCAAACATGCGTATTCAGTTTTGAAGGAATGAGAAAAAAGCTGTATTCTCCATTACTCACAAAAGTAATCGGGAATACAGCTTTTTTGCATAGATCAGGCAACAAGACAACGACGCTCTGCTTTTGGCTCTCAAATCTCATTCAAAAGAACGAATGCTCTAATGAAAGTGTCTGTCTACTCGCAAGCATTGTGATTCCGGTCGTTTATGCTATGCTGGATGAAATAACGATTCATGCTGGAAAAGAAGAAGCATATGAACAACAACAGCTAGCTGTTATAGATGAAAGGGGATATACATGCTGATTCTTGCAGTCGAAGATGAACAAGCCCTGCTACAGACTATTGCTGGCGTTTTGAGCGATGAAGGCTATCAAGTGGATACGGCTGATCGGGGAGATGATGGCTTGCTGCTGGTGCAGCGAGGCATTTATGATTTGCTTGTACTCGACATCATGATGCCGGGCATGGATGGCCTGACTCTGGTTAAAACGCTTCGTGCCAAAGGAATGATGACCCCTGTTCTGTTCTTGACGGCAAAGGACAGCGTCAAGGCGAGAGTCGAGGGACTGGATGCGGGAGCCGATGATTATCTGGTC
This sequence comes from Brevibacillus sp. FW301-21C12A, assembly GCF_058788915.1. NCBI lineage: Bacteria > Bacillati > Bacillota > Bacilli > Caryophanales > Paenibacillaceae > Brevibacillus > Brevibacillus sp. FW301-21C12A. Next base: position 50,243 of record NZ_JBYTBG010000035.1, on the reverse strand, counting down.
AAGCCTTTTGCCGCAGAAGAGTTGACGGCGAGAGTGCGAGCCTTGCTGCGGCGCAACGGAAAGACCGGCACAGAAGGCGAAATGGCATACGGCCCGATTTCGTTAAAGGTAAATGAATACGACGGCTTTGTGGATGACGAGCCGATGAAGCTGACCACGAAGGAATACGAGCTGCTCAAATATTTTCTGCAAAATCGGGAGCAAATCCTGACGCGCCAGCAAATTTTTGACCGCGTATGGGGCATCGACTCAGAGGCGAATTACGGAGTAGTCGATCTGTACGTCCATTATTTGCGCAAAAAGCTGGGAGCTTACGAAAGCTACATTCGCACGATCCGCAACGTGGGCTACATTTTGAAAAAGGAAGAACGGTAATGTTTCGAAAAACGCGGATTCGCCTGGTGACACTGAATGTCGTCGTGGTATTTCTGCTGCTCAATGCGTTGGGGAGTGCCGTTTACTATACGATGAAGTATCGGCTGTACTCGCAAGTAGACCGAGAGCTGGAGAAGGTGAGTCAGCGGCTTACGGTAGACCCTCTGCCTCGCTTGCAGCGGATTAACGATGATCCTTTTCCTTACAATCGCCTGGAGCGAAAAAAGTACATGGATCTCGATCGCAGGTACGCCCTGCTGGTCTGGGATAGCTTTGGCCGGGTGATCGGAACGGCTTTTGGCGAGCGTCTGGAGCCGGAGGAGTTGCCGAACTTTTTCCATATCGGCAAGCCGGACGGCATCGAAACCGTGACGATCAAAGGACAGGTATATCGGGTACAGACGGTCACCGTGCCGAAAAAAGTCGTCGTGGGCGATCACTTGCAAGTAGCCTACCAGTTTCAGTTGATTTACAATCTGGCGCCCGAGCAGAACATGCTGAGCAGCCTGTTGTACGTCGTGGTCATTGGCGATATAGTGAGCATTGTCATTGCGATCATCGTCGGCTGGTTTTTGGCGAGACGCGCCCTCATCCCGATCCAGGTATCGTGGGAAAAGCAGCAGCAGTTTATTGCAGATGCCTCGCACGAGTTGCGCACGCCGTTGACAGCGATCATGGTCAATCTGGAGCGGCTGTTCCGCCATCCCGATCATACCATCGAGCAGGAAAGCGAAAAAATCATGATCGGCATGCAGGAGGCGAAGCGGTTGAGCAAGCTGGTAGCCGACCTGTTGACGCTCGCCCGCAGCGACTCCAATGAACTGCAGATTATGAGCAGAAAATTTCGGCTGGATGAGATGGTGCAGAAATGCACGCAAGTATTTTCCCAGCTCGCCATCGTGAAGGAAATCAGCCTGGAGACAGCGATTGAGGAGCCGCTGGAGATCGTCGGGGACGAGGAGCGCCTGCACCAGCTCATGGTCATTTTGCTGGACAACGCTCTCAAGTACACGAACAAAGGCGGCACCATTTTTGTTTCGTGCAAAAAAGAAGGAAACCGCGTCGCCATTCTGGTGAAGGACAGCGGGATCGGCATTTCCAAGGAGAACATTCCATTCCTGTTTGATCGTTTTTTCCGGGTGGACAAAATGCGTTCGCGTGCGACGGAAGGAACTGGGCTCGGCCTGTCCATCGCCAAGTGGATCGTGGACGCCCATCACGGCAAAATTACGGTAAGCAGCGAAGAAGGCATAGGAACGAGTTTTTTGGTTACACTTCCATTGAAGTAACAGAAGAAGACCGCTTTTCCGAAAAGGAAAGCGGTCTTTCTTTTCCGTTCCGCCGCATGGGGCGAGTGCGAATAATATACTTTTTTGCTTTACATATTTAGAAAGTCAGGTAAACTACAAGGGAAGAGAGGAGTGACGAGCGATGAAACTGACAGTAACGGCCCCGGCGGTAGCGTGGTTCAAGGAAGAGTGGGGATGCAAGGAAGGCGACAGCGTCCGCTTTTTTGTCCGCTATGGAGGCGTGAGCACGGTGCAGGATTCGTTTTCCATGGGGATTGCCAAAGAGCAGCCGAACGAAGTCGGGCTTTCTGCGGTAGTAGACGGCATTACCTTTTACATGGAGCAGGATGAGCTGTGGTATATGAATGGAAATGGACTGATCGTCGACTACCGACCGGCGACGGATGAAGTGGATTTCAAACTGGATGAAGCGTGAGCAAGCAGCGAATCGCTCAATCTGATACAAACGATACCGAAATGACTCCCGAGGCAGGAGTCATTTTATTTTTATACTTAACAAACAAAAATATTTATTATATTATGAATCTATACCTGATTGGAAAAAGGAGGATGGAGCATGCGGTTACTCGATTCGTATTTGGAGCTTGGCGTAGTGGGAATGGCGCGGGCCGCGCAGGCAGGCTGGTTTGGAGGGCATTACGGTGCGGCTTTGTTGGCGGGCTACTACATGGATCGCGAGCATGAGCTGCCTGAGCATGTAAAAGCAGGAATTGAGCGAACCTGTGAGGCGTTTCGGCGCTTGCAGCCGGAATGGTTTGCGCCGCTGGGTCAAGAGGAACAGGCTGATCCGGCTTTGCTGCAGCAGGTCGTTGACGGACTGACGCAAAATGTGAAGCAACTGCGGACATCCGGGCATGGACTGGCATTGGGCGTGCTGGCATTGAAGGCGTTGCGGGATCGGCCCGATCTGGTTCGTCCGAGCGTGGTCGCCGGATTGGTCGAAATGCTGAAAAAGACGACAGAAGACAGACCGACGCGCTATTGGGGCATCGACAGCTATTTTGCCGTCACAACTGCGGATGTGGCGGAGGAAGTGGCTCCGTACGACACAACCGAGGAGATGGCGCGAAGGACGTTTGCCGAGCTGCATACCGTCGTGCCGGGGCGAGTGATCGACGGGCAGCGCTACCACTTTGCAGGCGAGGTCGTCCACAGCGTGACGCACGCGCAAGCTTTGACGGACCTGGAGCGCTTCGGATACGGGGAGTTGGTACAGGCAGGCATCGTGAACCACCGGATTCAGACTTACCTCAATCGGCAGATGCCGGAGTTTGTTTTGGCGGATGAGGTGAAGGAGCCTGCGTTTGCGTACATTTTTTCGCCTGCATACTGGGAAAAAACGTACAGCGACCCGCATGCGCTGAAGCTTCCTTATGCGGCGCTTGATCTGCTCGGAAGACTGCCTGCCGGGGAGCGGCCGGATGCCGAACGCAATCTGTGCAAGCTGTTGACGACGATGGAGTAGACAGACGAGCAGACGGGCGTTAAAAAAACAGGGAGGCTGCTGTAGCGCTCCCTGTTTTGCCTGTGGCTATGTGGCCTACCAGTTCGGAATGACGGTAGTGGTAGATTCTTGATTCGCAAAGTAGCTCTTGTGCTGAACGAGTGCGCGGAGAATGGCGGCTTCATTGATTGTATAACCAATGCCGGCTCCGGTTGGAACGGCCAGTACGCCCGGCGAAACGAAATCGATCATCGGCGTCACTACATCCTCTGTAAAATAGCGGTGCGAAGGGGACGTGTCGCCCGGGATGGTGAAATTGGCCAGCGAAGCGATGGCGATGTTGTGCGCGCGGCCGATGCCGACTTCCTGCATGCCGCCGCACCAGACGGGAACGCCTTTTGCCGCGCACAGGTCATGGAGTTTCCTGGCATCGGTCAGGCCGCCGACACGCCCGATCTTGATGTTGATGATGCGGCAGCTTCCCAGTTCAATCGCTTTGCGCGCATCCTCCACCGTATGGATCGACTCGTCGAGGCAGATTGGCGTTTTCAGTTCTCTTTGCAATGTCGCATGGTCGATGATGTCGTCGTGCCCCAACGGCTGCTCGATCATAATCAGCCCGAAGTCGTCCAGTTGCTTCAGCATGTCGATGTCTGCCAGCGTATAGGCGGAGTTGGCATCGGCCATCAGCGGAACGTCGGGACCAAAGGTGTGACGGATCGCCCGGATCGGCTCTACGTCAAAGCCCGGTTTGATCTTGACCTTGATTTTTTTGTAGCCGTCGCGGATAAAGCTGTCTACGCGTGCAAGCAGCTTCTCGATCGTCGGCTCGATGCCGATGCTGACCCCTACGTCAATCGTCGTCCGGGTTCCGCCAAGTGCCCGGGAGAGGGACATGCCGTTCATTTTCGCATACAGGTCCCAAACCGCGCCTTCCAACGCTGACTTTGCCATCTGGTTGCGGCGCATCCAGGAAAAGATTTGCGATACTTCATCAGGGTGCTCGATTTCACGGGAAAAAAGTTGTGGAATCAAATACTTTTCCAGCATATACCAGACTGTATCGACATCCTCCTCGTTGTAGACCGGAACGTCCATCGCGACGCTCTCGCCGAAGCCGACATGTGTTCCGCTGTAGGCGCGGACGAGAATACATTCCTTGTGCGTCTCCAAGCCCATGCTGGTGACAAAAGGGGCTGTCAACGGGATTTTGATTCTTTGCAGATCGACGCGTTCGATTTTCATGACCATCTCTCCTCAGACTTGGGATTCGTATGAGCGATGGCGGCGCACAGGCGGATTTACTTGCCAGCGTGCCGCTCAAACGTGGTGAGTACTGTACGGGCCAAAATCTCGATCCCATCCAGCAGCGCTTCTTTGTCAAATGTCATCTGCGGATGGTGCAGGCCGGGTGCGAGGCCGCAGCCCAGTCCCAGCATCGTCGCGCGCAGGTGAGGGCGCTCCTTGGTGTAATAGTGAAAATCTTCCGCGCCTGGCGTCTGAATCGGCGCTTCCAGACGGTCTGCGCCGAGCGTCTGCACAATCGCCTCGGCCATGATTTGCCGCGCCTCTTCGTGGACTTCGGCGGCGTACACCCGCTCGGTGATGTCATAGGACAAGTCTACCTCATAAAGCTGGGCGACGTGCTGCAAAATGTGCTCGACTCTGGAAAACAGCGCGTCGATGACAAGGTTCGTCTGGGCGCGCAAGTCCAGGTGGAACTGGGCCGAGCCGGGAATGATGTTGCTGCTCTTGCTGCCCGCAGAAAGCTGCGTCATTTTCACGGAATAAGGGACGAGCGGATCGAGGTGAATCCCTTTGAGTTGCTCGACGATCGCCGCTGCCACCTCGATGGCATTGACGCCAAGGTGCGGGCGCGCCCCGTGGGCATCGTCTCCCTTGATTTGCCCGAAAATGGTGCCTGCCGCGCCGTGCATGATGGCAGAGGCAGCCGTGCCGCGCGGAATCTCCTGAACCGGGCGCAGATGGACGCCGTACAAATAGTCGATGTCGTCGACCACTTGTTTTTTTACCATAGCCAAAGCGCCGTTTCCGCTTTCTTCCGCCGGCTGGAAAATCAGCTTGAGGCGGCCGGGGAGCTGGATGTTTTGCGCCTGCAACACCATGAGGACGCCCAGCACCATCGTCATATGGGCATCGTGCCCGCAAGAGTGGTTCGCCTGGAAGACGCCGTTTACCTCCTGCCAGAGCGCATCCATATCTGCCCGCACGCCGACCGTCAATCCTCCCGGGGTCAAGTCTCCCCATTCCGCCACCACTCCGGTTACGTCGTCAAACGTCGTGACCCGGCAATGACGCTCCTGCAAAAAACGGGCGATATAAGCGGTCGTTTCTACTTCCTGCCAGCTAACCTCCGGATGTCGATGCAAATGCTCGTACAGAGAAAAAATGGCGGGCTGCAATTGTTTGATTGTTGTGCGCATGGTTCCTCCACAGGTTTGCGGCTGGGGCTGCGCCACAGCGGGGCGCATGCGACGCAAGCCAGCTTGTTTTGAAAAAGGTGTGCGTCGTCTTTAGCTCTAGGAAACGCCGATGGTTACAGCGACGATCAGGGCGATGGCGGCGATGACGGCCCAGCCGAGAAGCAGCTTCCAAATGAACTTGACCCATTTTTCATACGGAATGCCAGCGACAGCCAGATAGCCCATCAAGGCAGAAGAAGTCGGAATGATCGAGTTCGTCACCGCATCCCCGTACTGGAAGGCAAGGACGGCGACCTGACGGGAAATGCCCAGCAGGTCGGCGATTGGCACCATGATCGGCATCGTTGTCGCCGCTTGGCCGCTGCCGGACGAAATGAACAGGTTCAACACCGCTTGAATCAGGAACATGGCCAGCACGTTGATGGCATCCGGCAAATGGCCGATGGCGGAAGTCAGCGCGTAAATCATCGTGTCGATAATTTTTCCTTCTTCCAGCACGACGGTGATCGCCCGGGCGAAGCCGACGATCAGGGCGCCGAAGGTAACGGCTTTGGCGCCAGCGACAAAGGAGTCAAACAGCTTGTTTACATTCAGCCCGCCGACAAGCCCGGCAACCAGTCCCATGATTAAAAAGGAAGCGGTAAGCTCGGTCAGGAACCATTCGTACTCGAACACGCCGTAGACGTTGAAGGAGAGTCCACAGACCATGACCAGAAAGACCAGCTTGTGGCGTCCGTTGAGATCGGGAATTTCGACGGCGACTTGTTCGTCGCTTTCCTTTTGCTCGATCGCGTAAATGACGCTCTTGGTCGGGTCTGCCTTCACCCGGTAGGCGTAGCGCATGACGTACCAGATGGCAAAGCCGAGGACAAAGACGTACACGATAGCGCGGAAGGTCAGACCGGAGAAGAGCGGCAACTGCGCCAAAGACTGGGCGACCCCTACCGTGAACGGATTGAGCATGCCGCCCATGAAGCCGGCCGCTGCCCCCATCGTAATCATGGCGGTACCTGTTACGGCGTCAAAGCCCATTGCGCGGGCGAGAGCGATGCCGATTGGCACGAAAATAATGCTTTCTTCCGCCATCCCCATCGTGAAGCCGCCGATGGAGAAGAGGAACATGGATGCGGGGATCAGGAGCTTTTCCCTGCCTTCCAGATAGCGGACGCCTTTGTTGATGCCCGCCTCAATGGCCCCCGTCTGGCGGATGATTCCGAAAACGCCGCTGACGATGAAGATGTAAAAGATGATTTGCGAGCCTTTTTGCATCCCTTCAGGAATTGCTTTGAACATGTCGAAAAAGCCGACAGGGCTGCTCTCGACAGCGTGATAGCTGCCGTTTACCACGATGGTTCTGCCCGAGGCGTCGTCCTTGATGCGTTCGAACTCGCCTGTCGGAAGCACGTAGGAAGCAAGCGCTGCCAAAATGATGATGATAAAGAGAATGGCATAAGTGTGCGGGACGGAAAAACGTTTTTTGGCTGGCGCTGCTGGAGAAGAATGTTTTGTAGCCATGAGGTCACCTCGCTTTTTTGCCTTTTCTATAAGCAAGTGGCGTGCCAACTGTCGAAATTTCGCGAAAAAAGGCGTTTTCATTGGACGGAGGGTGGCAGCGTCCAAACGAAAACGCACTCTTTAGGAATGTTTATTAGGATTTATTCGTCCTAATACAACCTAATATTCATTTGCCTTGCACTATATTTTTCCATATTTCCTCAACATTTCGATGCCGTCACGGGTGATCGAGGTTCCTTGACGGGTTGTGCCTGAGCGCACCAGTCCAAGCTGCTCAAGCTGTTTCAAGCGGTTGCGTAGCGCGCTTTCCGTCCAGCCGTTCGCCTGCAGGACGGGGGTGTGCGCCAGTTGGTAGCGCCCCACTGGTTTGTTGGCGAGGTAATATTGATACAGTCCGAGCAAAATATCCAGATTCCGCTCATCCTCGAGAGGCACGGCCGCCGCTGCGGATTGCTTTTGAAATATCCGCTCGGTCAAACGCTTGGGCAGGTCGGCAATGCCGATGACAGGATGCTCGCTTACCGTAATGGCGTAGTCCACGACGTTTTTCAGCTCGCGAATGTTGCCTCGCCAGTCGTGGGCGAGCAACAGCTCCATGACTTCCGGCGACCAGCTTTTGCGAATCCCTTGCTGCTTCAAGTGATCGTCAATCAGCAGCGGAATGTCGCTCGTTCGCTCGCGCAGCGCCGGGATTTCGATGGGCAGGACGGCCAGCCGGTAAAACAAGTCTTCGCGAAAAGCGCCATCCCGGACGGCATCCTCCAGATTGCGGTTGGTGGCAGCGATCACCCGGCAGTCTACGGACAAAATCCCTGTGCCGCCGACGCGGATCACTTGCTTTTCCTGCAGGACGCGCAGCAGCTTGACCTGGATCGCGGGGGAGATATCGCCAATCTCGTCGAGAAAAATCGTGCCGCCATCCGCCTGCTCGAACAGTCCGGGCTTGCCTCCTTTGCGCGCGCCTGTGAAGGCTCCGTCCTCGTAGCCGAACAGCTCGCTCTCCAGCAAGTTTTCCGGCAGGGAGGCGCAGTTGATCGCGACAAACGGGCCGTTTTTGCGCAGTGAATGCTGGTGGATCGCGTGGGCGAACAGCTCTTTGCCCGTCCCGTTTTCACCCGTGAGCAGGATCGTCTGGTTGTTTTTCGCCATCTTTTTGCTAAGCTCGATGGCGTGCAGGAGCGGCTGGCTGCTGCCTTTTATATCAGCAAACGAGTAGGTAGCGGTGTGGCCGCGCAGGGCGAGCTGGGTGCGCAGGCGCTGGATTTCCGTCACGTCTTTCAGCGTACAGACGAAGCCGAGATGCTCATGGCTGCGGCGAATGCTGTGGCTGCTGACGATGAATTGCCGCTGGTCGATGGCGATGAGCGCATCCTCCTGCCCCTCCTGTTCAAAAAAGGGGGCGAGCAGGCCGTGTTCCTTGAGGATCGTATAAGGCTTGCCGATAACGACCGATTCGTGCGGACAGAACAGCTCGACGGCGACATCGTTAATGAACGTGATTAGACCGTCCTCATTACAGGCGATGACCGGATCCTTCACCGCCTGAAAGGTGGATTGAAGCTGGCTGTTGAGCTTTTGCACTTCGGCGTAGGAAGTGCCGAGCATTTTGGCCAGCTCGGACATTTCCACGATGAAGGCGGAGAGGTATTGCCGCTCCCATTCAATCGGGACGCCCACCTTGCGCCCGGTATCAATCAGATCGTGAATGCTGATTTTGCGAAAGCCGAGGTCGATGACTTCCACGTGAGGGGGCAGCGGCACATCGGGAATGCTCATGATGATCGCATACCGAAAGCGCTCCTCGAACGTACTGCCTGGGTGAAAAGGGACGTAATTCAGGTGGTCAATCTTGACTTCCAGCAAGTTTTGGATGACCTCCTGGGCTGTGACCGGCGAGTTGTTCATGACAGGCACGGTCGTTCCGGGCGGGATTTGCATCAGCGCCTTTATTTTGCGCAGTTCAAAAAAACGGTTCAGCACGGTAATCGGGACCGTTTCGGGGACGGCCTGACGGGCGATCGTGTACAACTCAGGCGCCCTGGTCGTAATGAAGACGTGGGACACCCCGGAGAGGTCAGGGATTTGTTCGTGGCTGGCAAAGCCGATGACCTTGCAATAAGGCTCAAAATACGCCCGCAGCTCCTTGAGCAGAAAAGCGAGCGTGTCGGTTCCTTTTGCAATCAAGACAATGGTGTGGTCCATGGTGCACCGCCTTTTTTTGTACAGACTAAAGCTTTCGCCAATGGCTTGGCGCTGCCAAGTTTTCGCAAAAAACTGTTGATACCATGATAGCACAACGGCTGTCCCGCAACGGATGGATTCCCTTGTCTGAGCAGGAAAGACAAGGATTGATCTGCCGGGAGGGAAGTGTGGTTTAATAGAAGAAAGAGAAAAAAGAAAAAGAGTGAAGAGGAGCAGGAGGATTCAGCATGGAGAACAAGATTGTTCCAGAAATGCTGCAGATGATTGGCCAAGCTGTGCCGGAAGAAGTGTCGATTGCGATCTCGGACGGCACCCAATACTTGTATTATCAGCCAAGCTCAAACATTGATCTGAAAATCTCCCCGGGCGACCAGGTCCCGATTGGCTCTGCCACGCACAAGGCGCTGATGGAGAGAGGAAAAGTCGGACATCAGGTGGAGAGCCGCATTTTTGGCGTGCCGTACTACGGTTTGTCGCTGCCGCTGTTCCGCGGTGGAGAGGTCATGGGCTGTATTACCGCCATCTATCCTTTGCAAAGCGTTCCGTTGGCTAATCCGCAGCCAAGGCTGTCGTTTTTGATTGGAAAAGGGGAAGATGGCTGGCTGCCGATTCCGCTGCACGAGATTGTTTACATCAGCTCGCACGAGGGCAAGACGCTGCTGCATTCGGCAAGCGGGTCGTACCCGAACAAATACAGCATGTCCGAGCTGGAATACATGCTTCCGCCTGAGCGGTTCGCGCGTTGCCATCGCTCTTATTTTGTCAATCTGGAGTCCATCGGCTTTATCCATCCGCATTTCCATTCGACTTTCATGCTGGAGATGAAGGACAAGCAGAAGACGAGAGTTCCCGTGAGCCAGACGTATGCCAGCACGTTCCGGCAACTGCTCGGCTTCTAGCTTTTGCAGGCCCCTTGCCAGTGAGAATGGTTCGCTGTCTTTTTTGCTAACTCGCTGCTCAAATATTCTGCTTTGTTGAAAATCGAGTGCCCGCTCAGAATTCTTGTGCTAGTGTATGAACAAGAAAAGATGGCATAGGGGGTCACAATGATGTGGGAGCGCTTACGCGATAAAAGATTGGCAGATAAAATCGTGACGGCTGAGGAAGCAGCGAGTTGGATCGAGGATGGCATGACAATCGGGTTAAGTGGTTTCACTCGTGCAGGGGATGCCAAGGTTGTACCGCTCGCATTGGCAGAGCGAGTCAAACAAGACAACAAGCCTTTTGGCGTGAATGTATATACAGGAGCTTCGCTCGGATCAGACGTGGACGCTGTCATGGCGGAGGCGGGCATTGTCAACAAGCGGCTGCCTTTTCAAGCCGATCCGGTCATGCGCAAAAAAATTAACGACGGCAGCATGATGTTCGTGGACCAGCATTTGTCCCACACCGCCGAGCTGATTCGCCAAGGAGCGATGAGTGCGATTGATTACGCGATTGTGGAAGCGGTTGCAATCACAGAGGACGGCATGATTATTCCCGCCACTTCTGTCGGCAACTCGAACATTTTCGTCGATTACGCGAAGCATGTCATCATTGAATTGAATCTCGCCCAGTCCGCTGAGTTGGAGGGCATTCACGATATTTACACGCCAGCGAGCCAGGGAGCGCGCGAGCCGATTCCGCTCACGGCGGTAGACCAACGGATAGGAACAGCGGGCATTGTGGTCGATCCCGAAAAAATCAAAGGCATTGTGTTGACGAACCAGTTGGATTCGCCGTCGACAATCGTCGAGCCGGACGCGGAGACGGCTGAAATCGCCGCTCATCTGATCGCGTTTTTGCGCGAGGAAGTCAAGGCGGGACGGCTGCCGGAAAATCTCGCGCCGCTGCAATCGGGTATCGGGTCTGTCGCCAATGCCGTGTTCAACGGTTTTCTCGACTCCGAGTTCACCGATCTGACCGTTTACTCGGAAGTACTGCAGGACGCGGTCTTTGACCTGATCGACGCGGGGAAAATCTCGTTTGCTTCCGGTTGTTCGATCACGCTGACGGCTGACAAAATGCAGTACGTCACCGAACATTTTGCCAAATACCGCGACAAGCTGCTGCTGCGTCCGCAGGAGATCACCAACCATCCGGAAATCATTCGCCGCCTGGGGCTGATCGCCATCAATACGGCGATTGAGGTGGACATCTACGGCAACGTCAACTCGACGAACGTTTCGGGCAGCAAGATGATGAACGGGATCGGCGGATCTGGCGACTTTGCCCGCAATGCGCGTCTGGGCATTTTCGTAACCAAGTCGATCGCCAAAGGCGGAAAAATCTCCAGCATCGTGCCGTTTGCCTCCCATGTCGATCATACGGAGCACGACGTCGACATCATCGTCACCGAGCAAGGGCTGGCTGATTTGCGCGGGCTGGCACCACGCGAGCGCGCCTTGAAAATCATCGAAAACTGCGCGCATCCAATGTACCGTGAGCAGCTTAAAGCGTACTACGAAGAAGCGCTCACTCGCGGCGGGCACACTCCGCACGTACTGGAAAAAGCATTTTCCTGGCACGTGCGCTACGCCGAGGAAGGAACCATGCTGGAGCAAAAGCCGGCGCTGGTGTAAGTTGTATCGAACCGTATCATAGAAACAAACCCGCTCGGGCGCTGCTGCCTGGGCGGGTTTTGCTTTGAAAAAAGCGGGCGCGCCCGCCAGAACGCGAGCAGTTGCTGCTCTAGCGGGTGTTGTGAGTAACGCAAGTGATTTCTGTTTTTTCGCGTCTGCGGTTGCCAGACCTTGCTTACGCGCTTTTCGCCTTTCGCGCCTCTTTTGGCTGGGCAAACGAAGCCAGGGCAAAGCCGAAGCCCGCGAGCACGAACAGACCGCCGACCCAGCTTATGTGCCAGATTGCCGCATGGTTGACGATGACGCCGCCAAGTCCCGCGCCCAGCGCCAGCCCGAGCTGAAAAACGGATGTATTGATGCTGAGCGCCACTTGCGAAGAGTGCGGGGTCAACGAGATCAAGTAATACTGCTGGGCAGGGACGGTCGTTTGCACGGCAGCTACCCAGAGCATGACGGCGACGATTGAGCCTGCCAACAGCTTTGTCGACATCGGCAAAAAAAGCAGGACGACCGCATGGAGCAGCAGGCTATTCCTATACGCTGATCGTGCTGACGGCGCCGTTTGAGCAAAAAATGATGATGGAGGAAGAGAAGATTTTTTGAAGGCGGCAGAAAAGGCGAAAAGGACCGTCACGACAAGGTGAAGGTCCAAGGTTTATCCATGCATAAGGGCGGTTTTTCAGACAAGGTTACTTGCGGTAGAGCGGGTAGTCTACTTCCAGCGGAACTTGAATGAGCACGATCCGCAACGGCGCATCTGCTTGCGCCTGGTAAGTGACGCTTGCTGTTTCTGCTTCCGCAGAGATTACGACAAAATCTCCTTTGTGTGCGACGGTCGGCGGCTCGCCCGCTTCACTGTGCCCGCCAACGCTTCCGCTTCCTTCCACGACGACGACAGCGTGGGCGTAGCCGGCCGGAAGTTGCAGCGAGTAAGCTTTGCCTGCGGGAATCGCAATATCTTTCATGAGCGAATCGGTCACGAGCGAGATGGGGGCAGCGGGACCGATGATGTTTTTCACCCGTACGCCATCCGCCGTCTCGGTCGGAAACTGCTCGTGGTCGTACTGGTTGTACGTCGGCGGGTTTTTGGTCGTTTTGGCGAGGTGCGGCTCAAACCAGATCTGGAACATCTCGGTATCCTTGCCCAGCTCTTCGGCATGGTAAGCGCCTGAGCCTGTTTGCATGATCTGCGCACCGCCCGTAGTGACCTGCTGCAAATTGCCCAGCGTGTCCCGGTGGCCGACTGTACCTTGCAGGACGTAAGACAAAATTTCAAAGCCGGAATGCGGGTGCAGGGGAATCTCGAACGTTTTGAGAGATTTTGCCCACGCCCAGTAAAAAAGCGGTCCAACCCGTTTTACAACGGAGCCTTCATGAGGGAAGCCAATCGGTTTGTTTTCTACGATTTCACCGTCGCCAAAATGTCCTTTTGCTTGTTCGTTTTGTGTGTAGACGCGGATTTTCATCTGTTGTGTCCTCCCTTGGTGGAATGCTGGCTTACGGGTACGGATTTACGAGCGGTTGCTTAAAACAAAACGTATGCGCCTGGACCGATCAAAGCGACACCGATAGCGACCGCGATCAAGGTCAGATTGTACTCATAGCCGTTTTGCGTTACCCAATATCCATTTTGACCGTGAACCTTCACAATCGCAACAAGCATTGTGAAGACGATGAGCAGAGCGCCAACCCATGTGCCGACACCTGCCGCGAACAGCAAGCCGCCGACGAGTTCAGCCAATCCGGCAAGCAGCGCCATGGTCACACCAGGCTTCACCCCGATAGACTCCAGCCAGCCGCCTGTGCCTTTCAGACCGTAACCGCCAAACCAGCCAAACAGCTTTTGCGCACCGTGACCTGCGAACGACAACCCAACAACCAAACGAATAATCAGCAAACCAAGATCCATCATTTTTTCATCTCTCCTTAATTGTTTTAAATTATAGTATTTTAAATTTGAGATATTTGGACAAGAAAGGCTGGCGGGCCTTAGAAGGTTTCCGCCAGTTTTGCTGCTTTTTCTATGCCTGCTGCTACGATTTCTTCTGCTTTGTCAGGGAATTGGTTGTGACCTTCTACGATCACTTCGGTAATATTGCTGATTCCCCAGAAGCCAAGCACCGTGCGAACGTAGCGGTTAGCCAGCTCGATTTCTGCCATTGGGCCTTCGGAGTAAACGCCGCCGCGTGCGCTCAACAGCGCCACTTTTTTGTCGCCCATCAGTCCTACAGGGCCTTCCGCGGTGTATTTGAATGTTTTGCCTGCTTGAGACAGGTAGTCCACATAGGTGTGCAGCACAGCCGGAACGGTGAAGTTCCACATTGGGAACGCGATCATCACTTTGTCAGCGTCAGCGAATTGGTTCAAATATTTGTTGACCAGCTCTGCGCCTTTTTGCTCTTCGGCAGTCAGCTCCATGCCGCGGCCTGCCTTGAACATAGCCGTGAGCAGATCGTTTCCGTAGTAAGGAAGGTTTTCTGCGAACAGGTCCAGCTCGGCGATTTCGTCGTTTGGATGGTTTTCTTTATACGATTGGACGAAAGCCTCGTACAGCTTTACACTCACAGCCTGTTCAACAGGGCGATCATTTGCTTTAATGAAAAGTACTTTACTCATGAGAAATTTATTCTCCTTTCTTTTCGTAAGCATCTAACTTCAAATGCGTAAATCTTGATTTCAAGATTATTATGTGCTAAACGTTTTGTCAACACTTTTTTTGCACCTGTTGGGTGCTGCTCAGTCTAATACGTATCCTGAGCAGCACGTCCCAACTTTTTTAACAAACCGATGGCTTGCTGCTGTTCTTCGGGAGTGAGTCCTGCGACCGCTTTTTCAATCGCCTGCTGGTGGGGAGGGAAAATCTCTGCCAAAAAGGCGTGTCCTTTCTCGGTCAGCTCGGCGTAAATGACGCGGCGGTCGGCCGAACAGGGCTTGCGAATCAGCAGTTGCTTCTTTTCTAGCTTGTCCACAACGTACGTGATATTTCCGCTGGAGATCAGGATCTTTTCGCCAATTTGCTGCAAAGGCTGCGGGCCTTTATGGTAGAGTACTTCCAGGACGCCGAACTCTGTCGGGTTCAAACCGTGCTGGCGGATGTGACGATTGGAATGGGCGGTCACCCAGTTATACGATCGCGACAAGACGACAAACAGGTCGAGGGCATTGTTTCGCTCCATGAAAAAGCCCTCCTTTCCATCGAAATTTCAATATCTTGAATTTAAGACAATCCTACATGATCTCGTTTGCCTTTGTCAAATGGCGAAAATGATTCCTTTGCAAAACAAAAGTTTCTGTGATAGACTTTTGTTTGTGAACGAAGCTGTGAATGCTAATCAGAAGAAAGGAGGATGACCGTGGAAAAAGACATGTTGATCCTTCACCACATCCGGCAAAATCCGTTCATCTCCCAGCAGGAGCTGGCTGACTTGATCGGGATTTCGCGTTCGGCTGTTGCCGGGTACATTGCCCAGTTGACCAAGCGTGGCGAGATCAAAGGCAGAGCGTATATATTGCGCGACGAAGGCATGATTGCCTGCATCGGCGGAGCGAACCTCGACCGGAAAGCGCGCGGCAAGCAAGCGGTGCGGCTGCACTCTTCCAATCCGGTCACGATCATGGAGTCGTGCGGCGGGGTGGCGCGCAACATTGCGGAGAATCTCGGCAGGCTCGGATGCAATACGTCACTTTTCACCAGTGTCGGTGAGGACAAGGAAGGCGAGTGGATTTTGCAGGAGACGAAAAAGCACGGCGTAGACATCAGCCAGGTGTGGCGTCTGCCGATGCAGCGCACAGGGACGTACACCGCGCTGCTCGATATAGATGGAGAAATGGTCGTATCGTTGGCCAACATGGATATTTACGACGCGCTCACGCCGGAAATGTTCGCGGAGAAATGGTCCCACCTTGCCGCAGCCCACGCGATTTTTATTGATACGAACATACCGGGGAATTGCCTGGCCTACATTATCGGCCGGTGCCGGGAGGAGAACATTCGACTTTTCGTTGACCCGGTCTCTTCTGCAAAAGCGAAAAAGCTCCCACAGCAATTGGACGGAGTAGAAGCGATCCTGCCCAATCGGGAAGAAGCGGAGCTGCTGGCTGGCATGGCGATCCGCTCGATTGAGGATTGCGCAGAGGCGTGCCGCAAAATCAGGGAGCGAGGCGTCAAGCACGTCATCGTGACCATGGGCGAAGCGGGCATTTACTATCAGTCGGAGGACGTATCGGAGCACATGGCGCCGTATCCGACTGAAGTGGTAGATGTGACAGGGGCGGGAGATGCGTTTGCATCCGGCCTGCTGTATGGAATCGTAAACGGAGAGTCGTTCCAGACAGCTTGCCGTCTCGGACTGGCTGCCTCGGCCTTGACCCTGCAAACAGAGCAATCCGTTTCTCCCTTATTAAAACCGGAACAACTGCAACTGACCGTTGAACAATACGAAAAGGAGCGATAAATGATGAAACAATACTTGACCTTTACAGAGGAAGTACGCCACGCCCTGGAGAACAATTTGCCGGTCGTTGCCCTGGAGACGACGATTATCTCCCACGGCATGCCATATCCGCAAAACATCGAGATGGCAAAAGAAGTCGAGCAAATTATCCGCGACAACGGTGCGGTACCTGCGACCATCGGGATCATGAACGGCAAAATCAAGATCGGCTTGACCGAGAGCGAGCTGGAAGAGTTCGCGACCAACAAGTCGGTAGAAAAAGTGAGCCGCCGCGACTTCCCTTACATTTTGGCTAGCGGCAAAATCGGCGCGACGACTGTAGCGGCTACGATGATCGCAGCAGACCTGGCGGGCATCCGCATGTTCGCGACTGGCGGCATCGGCGGGGTACACCGTGAAGGCGAAATCACCTGGGACGTATCCGCAGACCTGACAGAGCTGGCGCAAACGAATGTCGCGGTTGTGTGCGCGGGGGCGAAGTCCATCCTCGACATCGGCCGCACACTGGAATACCTGGAGACACAAGGGGTTCCGGTAGTCGGCTACCGCACTTCCGAGTTCCCGTCCTTCTTCGCCCGCGAAAGCGGATTTGGCGTAGACTTCCGCCTGGATACGCCGGAAGAAGTAGGGACCCTGATGAACACCAAATGGAACCTCGGTCTGAACGGCGGCCTGATTATCGCCAACCCGGTGCCGGAAGCGGATGCGCTTGACCACAAGCAAATCGAGGGCGTGATCTTGCAAGCGCTCAACGAAGCGAAGGAAAACAACATTGCGGGCAAAAAAGTAACGCCATTCTTGCTCGACAAAGTGAAGCAGTTGACCGCAGGCAAAAGCTTGCAGACCAACATCGCGCTGGTGCGCCACAATGCGGAGGTAGCGGCGAAAGTGGCAGTAGCGTACCAGCAAGCAGTGAACGAAGGAAAATAAGCGAAGAACAGACAAGCCCCCGGTGGTATCCATCGGGGGTTTTTGCGTTGGTTTCGGGGCACAATCGAGGGGCGGGAAAAATTTGTACCAAACTACTTGATATACCCTATGGGGGTATTGTATAGTGAAGGTGTGATAAAAAATAAGCCTCAGGGAAACAATACGATAAATTATACCCCGTGTGGGTATGTGGAGGAATTGGTATGAGTGTCAAAACGGCAGAAGCTACAGTTCCGATTTCCGGGATGACGTGTGCGGCCTGCGCGCTTCGTATTGAAAAAGGCTTGCAGAAGCTGGATGGCGTCGAGACAGCCAATGTGAATCTGGCGTTGGAAAAATCGACGGTCGTCTTCGATCCGGCGAAAACGAGCCTCGACGATATTCGCTCGAAAATTGAAGCACTTGGCTACGGCGTGGCCGCAGACAAGGTAGAGCTGAACATCACAGGCATGACGTGTGCAGCCTGCTCGACCCGCATCGAGAAAGGCTTGAATAAAATGCCCGGCGTCCTGAAGGCGAACGTGAATCTCGCCATGGAAACGGCCACGATTGAATACGATTCGGCGCAGGTGGGCGTGGGCGATCTGGTTCGCCAGGTGGAAAAGCTCGGGTATCAGGCGGCCCGCAAGGAAGAAGGCAAAGAAGAGGAACAGGTCGATCGCCGGATGGCAGAGATCAGGCGGCAGACGCAAAAGTTCTGGATTTCACTGATCTTTTCGCTGCCGCTGCTCTGGTCGATGGTCAGTCACTTTTCCTTCACCTCGTTCATCTGGCTGCCGGACTTTTTGATGAATCCGTGGGTGCAGCTCGCTTTGGCGACGCCTGTGCAGTTCATCATCGGGGCGCAGTTTTACGTCGGGGCGTACAAAGCGCTGCGCAACAAAAGCGCCAACATGGATGTGCTTGTCGCGCTGGGCACTTCGGCTGCCTACTTTTACAGCCTGTACGTGGCGATTTCTTCCATCGGTTCCCACGCGCACATGCTGGAGCTGTATTTTGAAACAAGCGCGGTGCTGATTACGTTGATCCTGTTGGGCAAACTGTTTGAGGCGAAGGCAAAGGGACGTTCCTCGGAAGCGATCCGCAAGCTGATGGGCCTGCAAGCCAAAACGGCGGTAGTCATTCGCGATGGCGTAGAAATGACGATCTCCGTCGAGGATGTGCGGCCGGGTGACGTCGTGTATGTGAAGCCTGGCGACAAAGTGCCTGTCGACGGCATCGTGCTGGAAGGCCAGTCTGCGGTGGATGAATCCATGCTGACGGGAGAGAGCATCCCGGTAGACAAAGCGGCTGGCGATACGGTCATCGGGGCCACCTTGAACAAAAACGGCTTCCTGAAGGTCACCGCGACCAAAGTCGGCAAAGAAACGGCTCTTGCGCAAATCATCAAGGTCGTGGAAGAGGCGCAAGGAACAAAGGCGCCGATTCAGCGGCTGGCTGACAGCATTTCCGGGATTTTCGTTCCCATCGTCGTCGGGATTGCTGTTGTTACTTTTCTCATCTGGTATTTCGCCGTGATTCCCGGCAACTTCGCCGAGGCGCTGGAAAAGGCGATTGCCGTACTGGTGATCGCTTGCCCGTGCGCACTTGGTCTGGCTACCCCGACCTCGATCATGGCTGGCTCCGGACGCGCCGCCGAGCTAGGCATTCTGTTCAAAGGCGGAGAGCATTTGGAAACTGCGCACCATCTGGACACGATCGTCCTCGACAAGACGGGGACCGTCACCAAAGGAGAGCCTGAGCTGACAGATGTAATCCCCGTTGATTTTGCCGAACAGGAATTGCTGGCACTGGTGGGGGCGGCGGAGAAAAACTCCGAGCATCCGCTGGCCCAGGCGATCGTTCGCGGCATCGCGGAAAAAGGCGTGGCGCTCTCCGAAACCAGCTCGTTTGAAGCGATCCCCGGCTTTGGCATTCGGGCCACAGTTGAGGGCAAGGACGTGCTGGTCGGCACCCGCCGTCTGCTCGAGCAGCATCACGTGTCGTACCAGTCGGTGGCAGATGCCATGCTCTCGCTGGAGCAGGCGGGAAAAACGGCGATGCTGGCTGTCGTGGACGGCAAGCTGGCCGGGTTGATCGCCGTGGCCGATACGATCAAGCCGACCTCGAAGCAAGCGATCGCGCGGCTGAAAGCAATGGGCTTGACGGTCATCATGATGACCGGCGACAACCGCCAAACTGCGGAGGCGATCGCCCGCGAGGCAGGAATCGAGCGCGTCATCGCCGAAGTCCTGCCCGAAGGCAAGGCCGCCGAAGTGAAAAAGCTGCAAGCCCAAGGCAAAAAGGTCGCCATGGTCGGCGACGGAATCAACGACGCCCCGGCGCTTGCCACCGCTGACATCGGCATGGCAATCGGAACCGGGACGGACGTGGCGATGGAAGCGGCCGATATCACGCTCATGCGCGGCGAGCTGACCAGTGTCGCCGACGCCATCGAAATGAGCAAGCGCACCATTCGCAACATCAAGCAAAACTTGTTCTGGGCTTTCGCCTACAACACATTGGGCATTCCGTTTGCCGCCCTGGGCTTCCTCGCCCCGTGGCTCGCCGGAGCGGCAATGGCCTTCAGTTCCGTCTCCGTCGTGCTCAACGCCCTGCGACTGCAGCGAGTGAAGCTGTAAGCCAAAAAACAGCAACAAGCGGCATTGTCCGCATCCCTATACACATAAAACCAAAGGAGAGATTGAGAATGAAAAACGTCACATTGAACGTAGAAGGCATGTCTTGCAACCATTGCGTGAACGCTGTGGAAAAAACGTTGAAGGAGCTTGGCGCAGAGGGAAAAGTCAACCTCGCAGCCAAAACAGTCGAGGTTTCTTATAACGAAAGCACTCTGACGCTGGAAGCGATCAAGGAAGCTATCGAAGAGCAAGGATACGACGTCGTTTAATAGCTGTCAGCACGCTAAGCCTCTGCCTGGACTACGAGTTCGGGCGGGGGCTTTTTCTTTTTGTAAAGACTTCGTAAATCGTTAACACAACCTCAATATTCCGCCAACCGAACAACTGAAAACCCGCATAGACACGCGCCTCTCCTTTATCAAACCTTGTCGCCCGCTTTATACGACCTTCAAAAACGGCAGTTACAATGAAATCAAACGAAAGCAAACAAGTCGGACAAGAACAGGAGGAATGGTCAGATGATGGACTTGCACATGCACACCACCGCTTCTGACGGGAAGCTCGCTCCCGCAGACCTGCTCGTCTGGGCCAAGCAGCGGGGCGTGACTCATCTAGCCATTACAGACCATGATACCGTCGATGGATATCTGCTGGCTCGCGAAGACGCCGCACGGCTCGGCCTGGCGCTCCTGCCGGGAATCGAGTGGAATACGGACGGCCCGGAAGACGAGCTGCACATTTTGGGCTACGGCTTCGACATGGCCGACCCGCGGCTTTTGCACGTCATGGACAGGCGGCAGCGGGAGCGGATCGAGTGGATCGCCGAGATGATCGAGCGCTGTAACCGCTTGGGCGTGGCGATCACCATGGAAGAATGTGCAGCGCGGGCAAAAGGCGGCGTGATGGTGCGCACGCACGTGGCAGAAGCAATCGCCGAGCGCGGCTACAGTCCCACGCCGCAGGCTGCGTTCGAGACGTATTTGCGCAAAGGGTGCGCGGCGTACGTGCCCCGGCCTTCTTTTTCCGCACGCGAAGCGATCGAACTTACGCACGAGGTAGGCGGGATTGCGGTCTTGGCTCATCCGGGTATCTACTCCTTTGAAGTGAAGCTGGAGGCGCTGCTCGCCTATGGCCTCGACGGCATCGAGGTGTATTATCCGAAACATTCGGCGGCGCAGACGGCATTTTGGGAGCGGCAGGCCAAAGCGAATCACCTGATCTGCTCGGGAGGCAGCGACTTTCACGGGCACCAGTCGCGCAACCCGTATCCGGTCGGCAGCGTGCCCATCCCGGCTGAAGTAAAGGAGTGGTGGAAATGCTGTATGTTTCATCAACATTGATGTGGGCGTACCCGGTAGAGGCAGCGATCCTCATCGCCCGGCAATACGGCTTTGCCGGGATGGAAGTCTGGGCCGAGCACGTCTGGTTCCACCAAAGCCACCCGCGAGAAATCCAGCAGGCAGCCAGGCGTGTGGGCATGAAGCTGACCTTGCATGCGGCGAGCTGGGATTTGAACCTGTGCTCGCTGAACAGCGGCATTCGCAAGCAGTCTGTCGAGGAAATCAAGCGTTCTTTGGCGCTTGCGGGCGAGATCGGGGCGAAAAGCGTCACGATCCATCCGGGCCGTGTGACCTTGACGCACAAAAACCGGGAATGGCACGAGGCCGTTCTCGTCGAGGGCCTGAACGAGCTGGCGCAAGAGGCGATGAGACAGGGCCGCGTGCTCTCGATCGAGCATATCGAGCCGATGCCCAAGGAACTGATCGTGACGCCGCAAGACTTGAACAGGCTGCGCGCCGCGCTCGATTACCCGACGGCAGCCACCTTTGACATTGCGCACGTACCTCTGACCTGTTCCCTGCCGCAGTTTTTCCGGGAACTGGAGGGAGTCGATAAAATTCACGTGAGCGACGCGACGGCGACGAAGCTGCACGTGCCGCTCGGAACAGGGGAAATTGATCTGGAAACGATCTGGCCGTTGCTGCTTGCCGCAGACAAGCCTCTGGTCGTCGAAGGCTTCGACGATGCGCGGAATTTGTCCCAGCTCAAGCAAAACCTGCTGTATTTGCAGCAAGGAAACTGTGTCTCATTTGGATAGGAGGTCTGTATTGTTTTGAATATTCTTGTAACGAATGACGATGGCATTTTTGCAAGCGGCGTGCTGTGCCTGGCGCAAGCCTTGCAGCCGTTCGGCAACGTCTCCATCGTCTGCCCGGACCAGGAGCGCAGCGCGATCAGCCATGCGATCACGTTGAAATCCCCTGTAAAAGCGAACAAAGTGAACTTTTTCGATACGTCGCTCGAAGCCTGGGCGGTCAACGGCACTCCGGCTGACTGCGTGAAAATGGCAGTCGAGGTGATTCTCAAGGACAAGCCGGACGTGATCGTATCCGGAATCAACCGCGGCCCGAACCTGGGACGGGATGTGTTTTACTCCGGCACGATCTCGGCGGCGATTGAAGGAGCGATGTATCAGATTCCTTCCATTGCCGTGTCGCTCGCCACGCTCAAGCCAAGCCCGAACTTTTCCATCGTCGAGCCGCTTGCCTACGACGTGTTTGAGACGCTGCTGCGGCACAAGCTCAGCCCGGAAGCGGTGCTGAACATCAATTTGCCGTATTTGTCCAAGGAGATGGTAAAAGGCGTGGCCGTCACGCCGCTCGCGATGGACGTGCTGCGCTACCAGTACGTCGGGTTGAACGACCCGCAAGGCTACTTGTGCTACTGGCTGTCCGACCATTTGAGCGAGTTGCACTTCGAGGACGAGGAATCGGATTACTACAAGCTGCGTGACGGATTTATCACGATTACACCGCTGCAATTGAACATGACGAACACCGCCATGAAGGCCAAGATCGGAAAATGGTTTCAAACCGCGAAGCAAAGCTCTTAACGAAGCACGCCTACTTGAATCAGGAGGAATGAAAAATGAAACGTGTTCTGTTGCAAAAATGGACTCTTTCCTTGTTCGCAGCCGCATCGGTCTTCGGACTTGCCGCTTGCGGTTCCCAGCCTTCTTCGTCGACACCGTCGCAGCCAGCGCCGCAATCGGCTCCAACGGCCGCGCCAGCGGAGCCTGCTTCGGCCAAAGTAGCGGGGACGCTGAGCTTTTACACGTCCCAGCCGGATGCCGACGCGGCTGCTTTGATCGACGGTTTTTCCAAAAAGTATCCTGACGTAAAAGTAGAGCTGTTCCGCTCGGGGACAGAGGAGGTCATCAGCCGCTTGCAGGCGGAGGCACAGGCGGGACAAGTCAAGGCGGACGTGCTATTGGTCGCGGATGCGCCGACCTTTGCCAGCCTGAAAAAACAAGATTTGCTCCTGCCATACGCATCGCCTGAGGCGGCGGACATTCCGGCAGAGTGGAAGGACGCGGACGGCGCGTACACCGGAACAAAAGTGATGGCGACTGTGCTCGCGGTCAACAGCAGCAAAGTCAAGACGCTCCCGGATAGCTGGAAGGTGCTGACCAGCCCGGAGGCGGCAGGCAAAGCGATCATGCCAAGCCCGCTCTACTCGGGAGCGGCGGCGTACAACGTAGGCGTACTGACGCGGCAAAACGATTTTGGCTGGGACTACATTGCCGGGCTGAAGACAAACCAGATGACCGTCACAAAAGGGAACGGCGCCGTGCTCAAAAGCGTAGCGGGCGGCGAAAAAGACTACGGCATGGTCGTCGATTACCTTGTGGCTCGCGCGAAAAAAGAAGGCTCGCCAGTCGAACTGGTGTACCCGAACGAGGGCGTGCCTGTCATCACCGAGCCGATTGGCATCATGAAGGCGACGAAAAACGAGGCTGCGGCAAAAGCGTTCGTCGATTACGTCCTCTCGGAAGAAGGACAAAAGCTCGCCAGCAGCCTTGGCTACACGCCGATCCGCAAAGGCGTCGAGGCACCGGAAGGCTTGCGCGCGCAAGACCAGATCAAGGCGCTTTCTGCGAATATTGACGAGCTGGAAGCAGCGAGAGAAGCGGACAAAAAGAAATTTGGAGAGATGATGGGTGGCAACTAACTGGCAGACGGCGGTGAGCGAGAGGCAGATGGGGGAGCGGCGCAAATTCGCCGCCTCCCTGTCGTTGGACAAGGCGGCTACGTGGATCGTGCTGGTGCCGGTCGCCTTCTTTTTTGTCTATCCGTTGTGGAAGCTGATTGCGCTGAGTGTACAAACAGAAGCAGGGCTGGGGCTGCGGTATTTTGCAGAAGTGCTCGCCAATGCCCGGACGTGGGAGGCGGTCGGACATACGATTACGGCGGCTGGCCTCTCCACGCTCATCTCCATTGGGCTGGGCGTGTCGCTGGCCTGGCTGTGCGCCTATACGGACATACGCGGGAAGGCCGCTATTCACGCCCTCGCTCTGTTGCCGCTGCTCATTCCCTCCTACGTGATGACGTTGGCCTGGACGCAGTTGGCAGGGCCGCAGGGCGTGCTGAACCGGGCAGCGAGCTGGCTTGCGGGAGGGCCAGTCGAGTTGTGGAACGTCTACGGGCTTGACGGCATCGTCGTCGTGATGGGGCTGACTCACTATCCGCTGGTGTACATGCTGACGCTGTCCGTGCTGTACCGGATTCCAAAGGAGCTGGAATGGGCGGCGCATTCCTCTGGCGCGAGTGCGCGAACGGTATTTGCCCGGGTGACGCTGCCGCTCGCCTTGCCGGGCATCGCCGGGGGAGGGCTTTTGGCCTTTATCTCCGGGCTGGACAACTTCGGCATTCCGGCATTTTTGGGCATCCCGGAAAACATCGCGGTGCTCAGCACGCTCATTTACGAAGAAGTCATCGGATTTGGGCCGAGCGCTTTTGCGCGGGCGGCTGTCCTGTCTGTCCTGCTCGGCGTAATCGCGCTTGCGGGGACAGGGCTACAGTGGGGGTTGCTGCGAAAAAGCCGCGTCGACCAGACCAGTGCCGAGGACAAGTCGATCCGGCGTTCGCTGGGCAAACATCGGTTGGCAGTGGAGATTGCCGTCGGCGGCTTTTTGCTCGTGACGAGCGTGCTGCCGCTGTTGTCCATGGCGGCAAACGCCTTCGTCAAAGCGTACGGCTTGCCGTTTGTCCCGGAAAATTTGACCTGGAAGCATTTTGCCTTCGTGCTGTTCGACCACGCGGGCACGCGGGGGGCGATCGGCAACAGCCTGATGCTCGCCAGCATGGCAGGTGTCTTGTGCGTTGTGACCGGTACGCTGTTCGCCTATTGGCGCATCCATAAACCGTCTGCGGCGGGCAAAGCGATGGAAGGCGTCGTGGCGCTGCCGTATGCGTTGCCGGGCATGGTGCTGGGGCTGGCGATGATTTTGACCTGGATCGAGCCGATTCCCGGTTGGCAGCCAGGGGTGTACGGAACCGTCTGGCTCATACTGATCGCTTATGTGACGCGCTTTCTCATTCTGCAGGTGAAAAGCAGCACCGTCTCGATCATGCAGGTAGGCAAGGAAGTGGAGGAAGCGGCGCGCATCAACGGCGGGCGTTTCTGGACGAGGTGGCGGCGAATTTTGCTGCCGCTCTATGCGCCGGGGATGGCGACTGGTTTGTTTTTGGTCTTTCTCACCGCCTTTACGGAACTGACGATATCGTCGCTCTTGTGGACGTCCGGTTCGGAAACGATCGGCGTCGTCATTTTCAGCTTTGAGCAGGCGGGCTCCACTACCTACAGCACGGCCCTCTCTACCGTGATTGTAGTGGCTATTCTGCTGGCGCTGGCAGGGGGCAGCCTGTGGAAACGATACTGGCAACGGAGGATCGAACGATGAACAGTGCGCGTGTAGTAGGGGTATCGAAAAAATTCGGCGGTGTGACGGCGCTGCACCAGCTCGATTTACAGATCGGCCAAGGCGAATTTGTCGCCCTGCTCGGGCCGAGCGGCTGCGGCAAAACGACGCTCTTGCGGCTGTTGGCCGGGTTTGAATCGCCGACGAGCGGTGAAATCTGGATCAACAACGAGTGTGTAGCCGATGCCAGCAAGCGTAAGCCGCCAGAGGAGCGGCGGATCGGCATGGTGTTTCAGTCGTTCGCGCTCTGGCCGCATTTGACGGTGTACGAAAACGTGGCGTTTCCTTTGCAGCATCAACAGCAGGTGCCGGAGGCGTTCAGGCAAAACCCGAAGGCGCGCGTAGCGCAGATGCTGGAGATGGTCGGGCTGGGGGGAATGGGGGAGCGCTTTCCGAGCCAGCTTTCCGGCGGGCAAAAGCAGCGTGTCGCCCTGGCGCGGGCCATCGTGTTTAACCCGACGCTTTTGCTGATGGACGAGCCGCTGAGTAGCCTCGACGCAGAGCTGCGCATGCAGATGCGCAAAGAAATCCAGTTCATCCACCGCGAGCTGGGAACGTCGATTGTTTACGTGACGCACGATCAGTCAGAGGCGCTGGCAATGGCGGATCAGATCGTCGTGATGAAGAGCGGCAGAGTCGAACAGGCGGGCACGCCGCACGATATTTACTACGCGCCCGAGTCGCCGTTTGTCGCCAAGTTTGTCGGCAGGGCCAACTTTTTAAAAGGAAGCTGGGCCGCTCCGGGCACGTTTTTGCTGGAAAAGCACGGGGCGCCAGCGCTGCCGATCACCGTTTCCCGCGACTTCTCCGCTTTTTATGCCCAGCAAGTATTGCCTGTGCGCCCAGACCAGCTCAAGCTCTCCGCCTGGCAGCCAGGCGCGGACGGGATTGTCGGGAAGGTCGTTCACGTTCAGTTTCAGGGGCGCGAGCTGATTTATTCGATCCGCGTCGGGGAGGAAGAATGGGAGGTCGTCACCGATATCAGCGAGCGTTTTGCGTATGACGAGCCGGTGCAGGTTGAGGTGTGCTTGTAAAAAAGCGAGGCTTCGCACTGCACGCGCAGGCGAAGCCTTCTGCTTGTTTATCCGGTTACGAGCCAAGCTGTTTTTCCAAATCTTTATCCAGGACGTAAACCTCGATCCGCTCGCCCATCTTCGTGCTGATGTCGCTGTGGCTGGACAGCACTTTGCACCCGGTCAGCTTCTCGACGATTTGTTCCGATTCCTCGCTGTACATTTCGCGCAAAATCTCGCGCATTTCCTTGACGATCCGCCTGCCTTTTTCGTGGCTGGACAGATGCTTTTCCTCGACGGTGAGGACGCCTTTGAAGCGAGCGATCACCATGTCAGAGACGATATATGTCTTGGCCTCCTGCGGCCCCCGTCCGATCAGGTCGCGTTGAAATTTGATAAAGGCTTCGCTGATTTCGGCCTCCAGCTTCTTTTTGATCGAGATGGCCAAACGAGATTCCTCCCAAGATTGCTTCGTTGAGCTTAATCTTACTGAGACGGACGGAAGCCTGTCAACAAAGCAAAACTTTGGATCGACAAGGCGGAGAGCGAGCCGGATGATTTTTCGCGAAAATAGGAGAGAACGGATGAAATATAGCGCGCGGCTGAGGCTTGATGCAGCTAAAGCGCTTACATCGATAAAGAATGCGCAAAGCGTGCCAAAAAGCGAAAAACAAGACATTAACAACCGATTATGCCAGACGTATAATGAGACTCGTAACCAACAATTGCAAATCTGGCCTAATCCCGAGGCACTCGGGAACGGAGGACCCAATCTTCTGGGGTTAATTCCACGGTTTCGTGGAAGGGATGAGAGACTCTTTCGCCATCCTACCCGTCAGCTAACTTCGTCGGCTAAAGCGAGGGAGGTCAAAAGACCGCCTGTTTGAGGAGGCCTTTTTTGTTGTCCGTCGGGACGGCGAGAAGGACTTGCTCGAAACGTAATCCGCAGGTCTTTTCGTTTTGCCCAAAAAAAGCATACGCTGTTTTTTTGAAAAAGGAAACGGGAGACAAAACGCAAAGAAGGCAAATCAAGTCGGCTGGGCGTTAGGTAGACCAATGAGTACTTTTTCTCCGAAGTAGCGATCGTTTTTCATTTTCATGCCGCTGGATGCGGGCGGGGTTTGCCCGTCTGTCCATCTCTGCCGGCCTGTCGTGACGATCTGCGTGTCGGGGAATGGGTAAGCATTGGTCTATTTTTTTACCCGATTGGCAGGTTTTTTCAGGCGAGAAAGCTTGTTCCAAAAGGGGGAGCGAAAGAGGCGATCCGGTTCGATTTTGTTCGTGGGCAGGCGGAGGCAGGGGCCAGAAAAAGAGGATGGCGCGAAAGAAACGACAGGCAGCAGATGAAAAAAGGAGGGGCTTCGAATGGACTTGGTTTCGATATTGCTCTTGGGGCTTGCATTCAGTGCG
Source organism: Brevibacillus sp. FW301-21C12A (assembly GCF_058788915.1). Taxonomy (NCBI): domain Bacteria; kingdom Bacillati; phylum Bacillota; class Bacilli; order Caryophanales; family Paenibacillaceae; genus Brevibacillus; species Brevibacillus sp. FW301-21C12A. Next base: position 22,203 of record NZ_JBYTBG010000035.1, on the reverse strand, counting down.
TTTTTTGCACTCATCCAGTTTTGTGACGCCGTGGTGAGAGAGCAGGGAGGGAAGGGGAAATGATCGTGTTGCTGCTGATTGTGGCTGGACTCTCCCTCTATTTGGGTCACGCATTGCTCTACCCGGAAAAGTATTAGGCGAAAAGGTCGAACGATTCATTTCATAGAGGAAGTAGGAGGAATTGTCCGTGGACTTTATACAAATCTCGCTCGTTTTGGCGGTGCTGCTCGTACTGGCTGTTCCGACGGGGCGCTATCTGGCGCGAGCCTTTTCGCTGGAAGAGACTCGATTGGACCGTCTGTTTGGCGGGGTGGAAAAAGGGATTTACAGGCTGTCGGGGATTCGCGCCGCAGACATGACCTGGAAACAGTACGCGGGAGCGGTTTTGGTCAGCAATCTCGCGATGGGTGCCATTGCCTATGTGCTTTTGCGGCTGCAAGGGGTGCTGCCGGGCAATCCGGGCGGGGTAGCGGCTATGGACCCGTTGCTTTCGTTCAATACGGCTGTGAGCTTTTTGACCAATACCAATCTGCAGCACTACAGCGGGGAAAGCGGTCTGTCCTACCTGTCACAGATGACGGTGATTATGTACCTGATGTTTACGACTCCTGCCACGGGGATTGCCGTCGTCATGGCGTTCATGCGCGGGCTGACCGGGCAGCGCAGCATCGGCAACTTTTACGTGGACCTGGTGCGGGCGCATACGCGGCTGTTGCTTCCGCTGGCGGTGGTGGTGACGCTGCTCCTGGTGGCGCAAGGCGTGCCGCAGACGCTGGAACCGACGGCGACAGCGACGACACTGAGCGGCGCCGAGCAGCAAATTGCGCGCGGCCCGGTCGCTTCGTTGGTAGCGATCAAGCATCTGGGCACGAACGGCGGCGGGTTCTTCGGGGTCAACTCCGCGCATCCGTTTGAAAATCCGACGCCGTTGACAAACGTGATGGAAATTCTCGCGATGTTCCTGATTCCGGCGGCCTTGCCGTTTACGTTTGGCTTCCTGGCGAAAAACCGCAAGCAGGGCTGGATGATCTTCGGCGCAATGGGCCTGATGTTTCTGGCATTTTTGACGCTCGCCTACACAAGCGAGGCCAACGGCAACCCGGCGCTGGAGCGGGCTGGCTTGTCGCAGGCGATGGGCAGCATGGAAGGAAAAGAAGTGCGCTTCGGCATCGCGCAAAGCGCCCTGTATACAGCGGTGACGACGGCAGCTACGACAGGGGCGGTCAACAACATGCACGATACATTGACCCCGCTGGGCGGCCTCGTGCCGCTTGGGGAAATGATGCTGAACTGCGTGTTCGGCGGAGATGGCGTCGGGACGGTCAACATCTTGATGTACGCGATTTTGGCTGTGTTTATCGCAGGCTTGATGGTTGGCCGCACACCGGAATTTCTCGGGCGAAAAATCGAAGGCCAAGAGATGAAGCTGATCGCGATTGCGATTCTCGTTCATCCGTTGATTGTTTTGGCGCCGACGGCAGTTGCGCTCGCGACAGACATGGGCACAGCAGGCATCTCCAATCCCGGCTTCCACGGCGTGTCCCAGGTGCTTTACGAGTTTGCTTCTTCGGCAGCCAACAACGGCTCCGGCTTTGAGGGGCTTAGCGACAATACCCCGTTCTGGAATGTTTCTACGGGCCTGGTCATGCTGTTTGGCCGCTACGTCTCCATAATCGTGATGCTGGCGGTAACGGGTTCCTTGCTCGCGAAAACGCCTGTGCCGGAGACGATGGGCACTTTGCGCACGGACAACAGCGTATTTCTGGTGATGTTGCTGGCAACGGTTGTGATCGTGGGGGCGTTGACGTTTTTGCCCGTGCTCGCTCTCGGTCCGGTTGCCGAGTGGCTGACCATCCGCTAATACAGAGAAGACGAAGGAGATATTCCCATGAGCAAAACGCGCACGACTGCGCTTCCCAAAGATTTGTACCAGCGGGCCTTTGTCGAGTCCGTGAAAAAGCTGGACCCGCGGGTCATGCTGAAAAATCCGGTCATGTTTGTCGTCGAAGTCGGATTTTTCCTGACGCTGCTGTTGACGATTTTTCCCGACCTGTTCGGCGGGGCATCGGATCGGCTCTACAACGGCGTCGTCAGCCTGATTTTGTTCGTGACCATCCTGTTTGCCAACTTCGCGGAAGCATTGGCGGAAGGGCGCGGCAAAGCACAGGCCGAGAGTCTGAAAAAAACGAAGCAGGACACGAAAGCGAGAAGGCTCGCCAAAGACGGCACGATTCAGATTGTCAGCGCCACAGAGCTGCGGAAGGGAGATCTGGTGTTGGTGGAGGCAGGCGAGTTGATTCCTGCTGACGGCGAAATCGTGGCGGGCATCGCTTCCGTCGATGAATCAGCGATTACGGGTGAATCGGCTCCCGTGATGAAGGAGGCGGGCGGCGACTTCAACTCGGTTACAGGCGGGACGCGTGTTGTGAGTGATAGCATTCGCGTTCGGGTGACGGCTGATCCCGGCGAGTCGTTCCTCGATCGGATGATTTCGCTGGTCGAAGGGGCAAAACGGCAGAAGACACCCAACGAAATGGCGCTGCATACGTTGCTGGTCAGCCTGACGCTGATTTTCCTGATCGTCTGCACGACGTTGCAGCCGATTGCCAGCTACGTGAATGCGGCGCTTCCCGTCGCTACCCTGGTCGCTTTGCTGGTGTGCCTGATTCCGACCACAATAGGCGGCCTGCTGTCGGCCATCGGGATTGCCGGCATGGACCGGGTCACGCAGTTCAACGTCATTGCGATGTCCGGAAAAGCGGTCGAGGCGTCAGGCGACATCAATACGATCATCTTGGACAAAACCGGGACGATTACGTACGGAAACCGCATGGCAGCAGAGTTTGTCCCGGTAGGTGCAGGTACGGCCGCGGAGCTGAACCGGGCGGCAGCGCAAAGCTCGGTACACGATGAAACACCGGAAGGCCGCTCGATCGTGGAGCTGGCGAAAAAGCAGGGGCTGTCAGCAAGCGAGCTGGAGCTGCCGGGGTCTCTGGGGGTGGAATTCCGGGCGGAGACGCGCATGAGCGGCACCAATCTGGCAAACGGCGTGCTCATCCGCAAAGGCGCTGTCGATGCGATCAAAGCATACGTGAGGGAGCAGGGCGGGGAGATCCCTGCCGATCTGGACGAAAAGACAAGCCGGATCGCAACCGCAGGCGGAACGCCGCTGGCAGTGGCGGAGGGCAACGTGATTCTCGGGTTGATTTACTTGAAGGATACGGTGAAGCCGGGTATGCGCGAACGTTTTGAAGAGTTGAGACGGATGGGGATTCGCACCGTGATGTGCACGGGCGATAACCCGCTGACGGCAGCGACGATTGCCCGCGAAGCAGGCGTCGACGACTTTGTGGCGGAAGCGAAGCCGGAGGACAAGATCGCACTGATCCGCAAAGAACAGGCAGAAGGTAAACTGGTCGCCATGACAGGCGACGGAACGAATGACGCGCCTGCGCTCGCCCAGGCGGATGTCGGACTGGCGATGAACAGCGGAACCGCCGCGGCGAAGGAAGCGGCGAACATGGTCGATCTCGACTCCGACCCGACGAAAATTATCGAAGTCGTGGCGATCGGCAAGCAGCTTTTGATGACGCGCGGCGCCTTGACGACGTTCAGTATCGCAAACGACGTGGCGAAATACTTTGCGATCATTCCGGCGATGTTCATGCTGGCGATCCCGCAGATGAACGCCCTCAACATCATGGGGCTGGCTACGCCGCAAAGCGCCATTTTGTCCGCGCTGATTTTCAACGCGCTCATCATCCCGCTTCTGATTCCGCTGGCGATCAAAGGCGTGAAGTACACGCCGATGAGCGCGTCGAAGCTGCTCAGCCGCAATCTCGTCATCTATGGGGGAGGCGGCATCCTCGTCCCGTTTGGGGGCATCAAGCTGATCGACCTGCTGCTCGTCGGACTGAACCTTGTGTAAACCCATTGAAAAAAGAAAGCAAAGGTGAATCTGTATGGTCTGGAAAAATCTCCGCTTGTCTCTCGTGTTGCTGCTCATTTGCGGCCTGGCCTACCCGCTGGCGATGACGGCAATCGCGCAGGTCGTCATGCCAGCCAAGGCGAACGGCAGCCTGATTGCCGATGCGAACGGCACCGTGATCGGCTCCGAGCTGATCGGGCAAACCTTCACCGATCCGAAGTATTTCTGGGGCCGCATTTCTTCCATCGACAACAATGCGGCAGGCTCCGGCTCGAACAACTATGCGCCGTCCCATCCAGCCTTGATCGAGCGCGTGCAAAAAGACATCGCCGCTTTTCTGGCAGCCAACCCCGGCGTCAGGCAGGAAGACATTCCAGCCGACCTGCTGACTAACTCCGGTTCCGGTCTGGATCCGCATATCTCGCCGCAGGCGGCTGCCATTCAGGTGCAGCGCGTCGCGAAAGCGCGCCAACTCGACCCGGCGAAGGTGCAGGTGTTGGTTGCGGAGCATACGGAGGGAAGAAGCATGGGCGTGTTCGGAGAGCCGCGGGTGAACGTGCTGAAGCTGAATGTGGCTCTGGACCAATGGAAGTAGACAGGAGGGCTGCAAGATGGTCGAGCAGTTTCGCCGAAAGTCCCCGGAGGAAATTTTGCAGTCCATCTCCAACATGCACCGGGGCAGGCTCAAAATCATTTTGGGGGCCGTGAGCGGTTCGGGCAAGACGTACCATTTGCTGATGGAAGGGCAGAGCCTGCGGAAAAAAGGGATTGATGTCGTGATCGCCGCTACCGGAGGGGACGCCTCGCCAAAGCTCGCCCAGATGCGGGAAGGGCTGGAGCAAATTCCCCCTCTCGTCTGGTTTTCGCAGGGCGAGACGCGGCACGATCTCGATGTGCCGCGTATTTTGGAGCGCGATCCCGAGGTCGTGCTGGTCGACGGGCTGGCCCATCGCAATCGTCCCGATGCGCCGCGTCCGACGCGCCTCGATGACGTCCGCTATTTGCTCGACCATCAGATCAGCGTGATGGCGACCGTCAATATTTACGAGCTGGCGGGCATGAAGGAGCTGGCGGAGCGGTTGACCCGGACGCAGGTGCAGATCGACCAATGTGTACCGGAAGACACGCTGTCGCTCGCAGATGAGGTGAAGCTGTTGGATGTGACCCCGGAAGCGATTCTGAAACGGCTTCAGGAGGACGGAGCGGCCACCCGTAGCAACCATCCGCTGTTTCGCAGGGACAATCTGCACGTGCTGCGGGAGCTGGCTCTGCGCTTCGTCGCCACAGGCGTGAATGAAGATTTGGAGGACTACCGCGAGAAGCACGGCATGGTCGGCGCTTCTGGGGCGACGGAGCGAATCCTCGTCTCGGCCCAGTATCATTGGAACGGCTCGATTCTGGTCCGGCGCGGACAACAGGTTGCCAAACGACTCGGCGGAGAACTTTTGGTCGTCTGTTTTCGCCCGTTGCATAAAAAGCTGACCAAGGAGGAAGCGACTTTTCGCAGAGCGATCGTCAAGCTCGTCGATAAAGTGGGCGGGACGTTTGCGGAAGCGCCGTTGCAGCGGGAAACGGAAGTGGCGAGCGAGCTGGTCGCCTACGCGATGGCCCGCAATGTGACCCGCATCGTCATGGGGCAGTCCAAACGAACGCGCTGGGAAGAAATCTGGCGCGGCTCGATTGTCCATAAAATTCTCAGGCAGACCAAAAACATTGATATTTTGATCGTGGCCGACCGCTCGGAGCGCAACGGGGAGCGGGTTTTGCCAGCCAGGCGAAAAGCTGCGGAAGCCGCCAACCCGTACCGCCGTCTGTCGCAGGCAGAGCTGGAGCAACAGATCGGGAAAATCAGGCGCGGCACATTGAAGATGTACGTCGGAGCAGCTCCTGGCGTCGGCAAGACGTACACGATGCTGCGCGAAGGAAACGAGTTGGCCAAAAGCGGCATTGATGTGGTGATCGGGCTGTTGGAAACCCACGGGCGAAAAGAAACCAGCGAGCAGATCGGCGCCCTTCCCCTGATTCCGCGCAAACGCATCCCCTACAAAAACGTGACGCTGGAAGAGATGGACACGGACGAGATTATCCGGCGCAATCCGGAGGTCGTGCTGGTGGATGAGCTGGCTCATACCAACGCACCAGGCAGCGAGCGCGAAAAAAGGTACCAGGATGTGGAAACGCTTCTTGCGGCAGGCATCTCGGTGATTGCCACGATGAACATTCAACACCTGGAGAGCTTGAATGACAGCGTGGAGCAAATCACGGGCATCCGCGTGCGGGAGACAGTTCCCGATCATATTTTGCACCAGGTGGACGAAGTGGAGCTGATCGACATTTCTCCCAAGGCGCTGCGGCAGCGGATGCGTGAGGGCAACATTTACGCGCGGGAAAAGGTGGAGCAGGCGCTGGCGAATTTTTTTCGGACGGGAAACCTGATTGCCTTGCGGGAGCTGGCCTTGCGCGAGGTGGCGGACGATGTCGACGAACGGCTCGAAGCGTGGGAGCGGCGAACGCTGCGCGGTCCTTGGCGGCAGCGGGAGGTCATTTTTGTCTGCGTCAATCTGCGGGCGGACAGCGAGCGATTGATTCGCAGAGGCTTCCGTATCGCCTATCGGCTAAAAGCTGTCTGGCACGTGGCGTATGTTCAGGATCACGAGCCGCTGACGGAAGAGGAAGCGGGGCAACTGGCCAAGCTGCGCGGCCTGACCGAGCGGCTGGGGGGTCGCTTCGAGCAATACAAGGCAGCGGGGCGGCGCAAAGTTTTTACCCAGCTCATCTTCCACATGAACGAAAATGGCACGACACAGGTCATCATCGGGCAATCGGCGCGGACGAGGTGGAAGGAAATCTGCGAAGGCTCGGTCGTTCAGCGGTTGCTGCGGGAGGCGCGGCACATGGATGTGTTGGTCGTAGCCGATCAGGCATCTGACAAGAGCTAGAGGAGGGGTAGCATGGGCACAGAAAAAGCAGGACGCTGGGCGAAAAGGCTCCGGGACGCCTACAGCCGTTTGGAGTGCCTGACCGAAGCGTGCGCCCGGCAGGGGCAGGAGGACGAGCGCCAGAGGAGGGCAGAAGCCTTGCTGTTTTTGACGCTTGTGCGGATTTATGTGGAGGAAGAGGAAATTCGTGTTCGGCAAAAGCTCAAGCGCAAGTCGTCCCAACGCATCTCGCGGGTCATGCATGAGCGGGTCGGGGAGTTTTTGGCGGGGCGACTTGCCGGATTGTCTTTTCAGGTGATGGACGGTCTGCTGTTTCTTTGGAGCGAGGACCAGTTGGTCGCGGCGCTCAAGTGCATTCCCGATCTGGGCAGCTACGACACTCCTTCCTGGAACGCTACCCTGGCCCGTTTTGCCAAGCAGTATCAGAAGCGTTACAAGCTTTCGCCCGACAAGCTGCTGTTTGTGGTCTGCTCGCTCGCCAAAAGCCTGGATGCCGCGCACGCCAAGGAATTGACCGGAATCGAAGTCCGCTGCGGGACGGCGCTGACCGCTCCGCGCTATCAGGAGGCGCTGCAAACGTATGTCAGCAAATGCGTGGCAGCGATGGACGCGATTCCGGCTCCGTTTCAGCAAGTGTATTTTTTGAGTCCGGGCGTCCATCCGAATGCGTTTGCCTGCCACCTGCTGCGAGGCGAGCGCGCCCTCATGCCGGACGGCTGGCTTGCGCCTTCCGTCAGCGAGCTTGTGCAATATATTCAGTCCAGGCTGTGCTATACTGGTGATGATTCCTAGTTCACAAGCAATGGAGGGACTGTCTATTAACGTAAAAGTGGCTGGTATTCCGCATTTCACGGGAGCGTACGTCTCCGGCACGGAGCTTTCCCCGGATGCGCTACGCAAAGCAGGACTCATCGGGCAATTGCAGCAAGCAGGTCTTGGCGTCGAGGACATCGGGAATGTGCGGCTCCCTGATTACTTGCCCCGTCACAATATTCCGCCAGTTCGCAACTGGCCAGCTCCGCGCATGCTGTGGGACTTGCTGGGCAAAGAGGCGCAGAACTGGTTTGCGTCTGACGAGTTTGTGCTGATGCTGGGCGGAGACTGCGGCCTGATTGTGGGCACGGCTTTGGCTCACCAGGCGCGACATAAAGAAAAGGCGTTTTTGCTGGTCATCGACGGCCATCTCGACGCCGTAGTTCCCTCGGCTTCGCGGTGCATTGGCGCGGCAGGGATGGGCTTGTGGTTTTTGCTCCAGGATCAGGGACAGTGGATCGAGCGCAGCGGCTGGGAGGCAGAGCGAATCCGGCTCGTGGGCTGTCAGCAGCAGCCTGCCGAAGCATACGGGATCGACGTGACGACGTTGGAGCAACTGCAAAAGGACGGCGTGGTTGGTTCCATCGCCCGCATCTTGCAGGCGATTCCGTCCGATGCCCGGATTCTCGTTCATTTTGATGTGGATGTCATGCACAAGGAAGCGATGGCAGCCGCCTATGCGCCAAGCGAGACGGGGCTGTCTTTGCAGGAAGCGGAAGCCTTGCTCGCCGCAGCGCTCGGTGACGAGCGTGTCGTCGCCATGGAAGTGACGGAGTTTTCCGCGCTGCGGGATACGACCGGGGAGCAGGCCGCCAGACTGGTGCAATTGCTCGCTCGCGCATTAGCCACTCGCGTTAAAGGCTCTTTTTCTGCTACACTATAAATATAAGTAATTGCTTATATATGGAGGAGAAGCCGATGTTCAAAAAGCTGATGGCAAAATTCGGTGTAGGAGCGGCAACGGTTGATCTCAAGCTGGACGCCCCTGGCTACCGACTGGGAGAGACGATGACCGGTGTCGTGCGAATCGAGGGCGGCAACGTGGAGCAGCGCATTTCCGAGCTGAGCGCAGTCCTGCTGATGAGAGTGAATTTGCGCGGGCAGGAAGTGACCAAGCAGGTGCAGGTGTACCCGATCAGCCGCAACTTTACGGTACAGCCAAAGCCGTTCGTGCAGGAGATTCCGTTTTCGTTTGAGATGCCGCATGGACTGGCTGTGTCGACGCCAGCGATCCAGTACGCGCTGCAAACCAAGCTCGATGTGGAAATGGCCCTCGACCCGACCGATTTTGACCGCGTCGAGATTTTGCCGCCCGAGCCAGTGGAGCGCGTACTCTGTGCGTTTGACCGCCTGAACTTGCGCCAAAAGCCAGACTCCGGCAAGCTGACGCCGTACGGGCAAGAGTTCTCCTTTTTCCCGGCTGCCAACCTGGGCATTCCGCTCAATGAGCTGGAAGTGGTCTTTTTCACCGCGCCAGACGAGCTGCGCATGCTGGTAGAGCTGGACCTGGCTACAGGCTTTTTGCGCCGCGAGAAGGAGTACAAGGCCGAAATCGTGGTTCCGCAGCAATTGCTCGCAGACGGACAAGAGGAAGAGCTGTCCCGTTATCTGATCGAAAAAATTCGCGAATACGCGAACAATCCGCAAGCGATTCCGTACGTGTCGCTCGCTTCCTACCAACAGGGGCATTACGGACACGGCCACCACGGACATCGCGGCAGCGGCATGGGCGGCATGATCGGGGGCATGGCAGCCGGGTTCTTGGGCGGCATGCTGCTTAGCGAGCTGATGTCGCCGGATGAGGAAATGGCCTCAGAGGATGGCGGCGAGGGCGAAGAGATGGATTTTGACTTTGGCGGATTTGACGAGGAACTGTAAAAGGCATTTCGCATACACATACAGGAAAGAAAGCCATTGCTTGCTGGATGACGGCAGGCGATGGCTTTTGTTTGTGTAGGAATGCAGCGAAAACGGGCGTGATCTCATCGGCACGCCCACTCACGGACTTTTCGTGGAGCGCCGAGCGCTTCGGTGATGAGCCGATCCCTTGTTTGTTTGCACATGAAAAGCCCTTCTCGCGTATATCTAATAGGCAATGGGAAAGAGGTGACCACATATGAGCGGATGGCTCGCACTCCTGCTCGTTTCCCTGGCCATCAGCATGGACAGTGTCAGCGTAGGATTGACGTATGGTTTGCGCAACATGAAAATGCCGTTTTTGTCGCTGGTCGTCGTATCGGGATGTTCTTTTGCCGTTGTGTATGGTGTCATGCTCGTAGGTGCTTCGCTGACGGATTGGCTGACGCCTGAGATTGGCAAGCATATCGGCGCAGCCGTCTTGATTTTGATGGGCTTGTTTACTCTCTGGCGGCTTTTTTCTTCGCGTCAGGGCAGGGGAACGGAGCCGGATTTGCTGCCCGCACAGTCCGGGATGCCGGCGGGTCAAGCAGGCGCGCTGACTGCCGCGAATGGCGAGGCGGCAGTGTCAGCCAGAGAAACGCAGGTAGAGCTGGATCGCACAGTATTAACGCAATTTCGCATTTTCGGTGTCATGATTCAAATTTTGAAAGACCCCTCCAAAGCCGATGCGGACCGTTCGGGTCATATCATGGGCTGGGAGGCGGTTATGCTGGGGCTGGCGCTCTCTTTGGACGCTTTTGGCGCGGGAATCAGCCTCACATTTTTGGGCTACTCGCCACTCGTCGTCGCGTTGTGCATCGCGATAATGAGCGCGCTGCTGCTTGCGGTCGGGCTGGCGATCGGACGGCGTGCGGGAAAAACGAGGTGGCTTGCCCGCCTGACCTGGCTGCCGCCGATTCTGCTCATTTGCATCGGGTTGGCCAAAAGTTTGAAATAACTTCCATTCAAAAATTCGGACCCGTCCTGGAAAAAGGACGGGTTGTTTTATTCGTTCTCTAACGAAAACCCCCAGTGTGAGAAGTGGATGGAGGAGATGTAGGTGGATACACAGCCAATTCGAAAATGGTACACGCTGGCAGCGGCCGACGTGACCGAAGCCCTTCATAGCGATGCGGCTTTTGACCGCCAATCGGCTGGAGGTAGAAGAGTCGGCGCTGACGGGGGAGTCTGTTCCTCGGCAAAAACGTCAAAAAATTGGACACGGCCCAAGCCTCGACGGTTCCGTTGGGCGATCAGAAAAACCTCGCCTTCATGGGCACGATGGCATTTTTTGCGGGCAAATGCAAAGCGGTAGACAGGAGAGCGATCGTACTTGGGGAAATATAACAATACGGTATTATTCTGCTTAATGGGGTGGGGGTTTTTGTGAAAGCGAGTCAAAAGCTGAAGCAAAGGTCATTGCGAAAGGTGCAGCAAGCCGCAAAAGAAATCGAAGCGCTCTTGCAGGAAGGAACGGTCCAGGACGATAGCGCGAAAATCAGACAAAGGCTGGATGACATGCTGGAAGGAGACGAATATTTTGTTCTCGTCACGCGGGAGGGACTCGGGATCATTCACACTAACCGGTTGCGGGAAGGCACGTTGTTCAACGATGAAGTCGGTTTACGTGCCGCACGAACCAATGAACCGTTGGCACAAATGTACCCCCGCAACACCGGTGAGCTTTTGCTGGACACATCAGTACCTGTTCAGGTAAGAGGAGAAAACGCTTACAGTCTGCGCTTAGGCGTGGTCGTACCCGCTTTGTCCTACGGCTGGAAGCTGGTGGCGGCCTTCGTCATGCCCGTTTGTTTCGCAACAGTTGGTCTGTGGCTGGCTCAGTCGCCCTGGACAAAAGGAGCGGTTGCAGCGATAGCTCTCATGCTCGCCGCTTGTATCGGGCTGTTGACCCATCGCAATTTCCGTCACAACTGGCGCGATTGGATGAGGGTCACGAAAGCCATTTCTTCAGGAAAGCTGAAAGCGAGAGTGCAGACTGCACGGCGCGACGAATGGGGGCAAATGTCGTTTGAAATCAACAAAATGTTAATTGGCATTCATGGCATATTGACTGAGCTGCGGCAGACGTCGCATGCGACCAAAGAGATCAGTACAAAGCAGGAAGCGATGGTTCAGGAGCTGCTAAGCGCTTCCGAGCAGCTTTCTGCCGGTCTGCAGCAGGTGCACGGCGGAGCGGTGGAGCAGGCGAGTCTGGTTGAAGATACAGAGGCGGTATTAAAAAAGATTACGGCACTGATTCGCAAAGCCGGGAGCGAATTGAAAGAGACCAGTACGCTGACCCAGGAAGCGGAGCTGGCCGCCCGGGAGGGGATTGCGAAAACCAGCCACTTGCACATGCAAATGCAGCGCATCGAGCAGGCGAGCCATACGACAGAGACCTCCATGTATGAGCTTAAGCGCCAGGCTGCCGGGATTGAGCAAATGATTCGCGACATCCGGGAAATCGCCGAACAGACAAACATGCTGGCGCTGAATGCAGCGATCGAAGCTGCGCGAGCGGGTGCGGAAGGACGGGGATTTGCAGTCGTCGCGGATGAGGTGCGCAAGCTGGCGAACCGGGCAGACGAAGCTGCTTCCCACATTATGGACGTCGCCGGTGCGATTATTAAGAAGTCCCATCAGACCGTGCAAGTCGTCCAGGAAGAACGCCAGGAGGTGCAAAGCGGACTCGCGCTCGTGCAGGAGCTGCAAACAATCGTGCACGTCCTGTCCGAAAAATCAGCCCTCTCTGCGACTCATACGGCGCGCAATGCGGAAGTCATGGGCGAAGTGCTGCGCGATGTCGACGCGGCCGAACAAAATATCGACAAGGTCATGTACATCTCGCAAAGCTTTTCTGTATCAGCGAAGGAAGCGGCAGCAGCCGGCGAGGCCCAGCTAAACGCAACCGAGCAGGTATCCGACCAAGCCAGACGACTCCACGAGACATCTGTGAAGATTCACCAGATTGCCGAGCGGTTCGAGCTGTAAGCGGGCCGTACAACACAAGTATCATACGGGATTACAAAGGAAGCCGCGATCAACCATGGTGGAGCATGTTGGTCGTGGTTTTTTTGCTGACATATTTGAATCAAACGGCTGTTTGGCGGAGGCGTGAACACTTTCCGTCAGCATTACTGATTGATTATGACCATTTGTGATTGTTTTTGATTGAATGTGCATGTATAATCAAAATCAATCAGATGGCACTGCCAGAAGGGAGGGTACGATGCTAACTCCGGAACGTCATCAGTTGATTATTGCGCTCGTAAAAGAAAAAGACTTCGTGCGAATCCATGAACTTGTCGAGGCTACAGGAGCGTCCGAGTCGACGATTCGGCGGGATTTGAGCGAATTGGAAGAACAGCGCTTGCTCAAGCGCGTCCACGGTGGAGCATCTGTGTTGCAAAGCAAAATCGAGGAGCCGACGATCCTGGAAAAGTCGGTCAAACGCGAGCGGGAAAAGACGGCGATCGCCAAATACGCTGCCAGCCTGGTACAAGACCGCGATTCGATTTTTATCGATGCGGGCACCACGACTTATCAGATGCTCCCGTACTTGCCCGAGAACATCATGGTCGTGACGAATGGGGTGGATATAGCCCTCCATCTGATTAACCGCCACATCCGAACGATTCTTCTGGGAGGTGAATTGAAAGCGGCTACATTGTCGCTCGTCGGGCGAGACGCGATCAAGTCGCTCAGCCAATATCGCTTTGATAAATGTTTTCTCGGCATGAATGGGATCGACCAAAGCCACGGTCTGACTACACCGGATCCCGATGAAGCGTACGTCAAGCAGTTGGCGCTGCAGTTTTCGGATGAACGCTTTGTCTTGTGCGACTCCGACAAGTTTTCGCGCGTCACGTTTGCCAAGGTGAGCGACCTGCACGGAATTACGCTCATCACGGATAACGGTATTAGCCAAGAGGAACAACAAGTGTACAGCAGAATAACAACTCTTAAAGTGGTGAAAGCATGATTTACACAGTAACCCTGAACCCATCGATTGACTATCACATCTGGCTGTCTGCCCTGTCGCAAGGAGCGATTCACGAGGCGAAAAAAGAGTGGAAGGTTGCAGGCGGAAAAGGGATCAATGTCTCCAAAGTTCTCCGCGCCCTCGGTGAAGACAGTACGGCTCTGGGGTTTGTCGGAGGGTTTACGGGAGTATTTATACAGCAGCAGATCGAGCAAGCCGGCATTGCTCATCAGTTTATCCAGATTAATCACGATTCGCGGATCAACGTAAAAATAAAGGCTGAGAACGAGACGGATATTAGCGGGGTTTCTCCTCCTGTTCCGGAAGAAGCGCTTGAGCGCCTTTTTGCCCAGATCGACCGTTTGCAAAGCGGCGATTACCTCGTCCTCGCCGGAAGCGTCCCCAAGAGCTTGCCCTCCGATATGTACCAGATGATTATGCAGCGGCTGCGCGGCAAGGGAGTCCGCATTTTCCTTGACGCCAAAGGGCAGGCCTTGAAAAACGGTTTGCCGGAAGAACCGTTCCTCATCAAACCGAATCACCATGAACTGGGCGAATTGTACGGCGTGACGATTGCGACTCCTGCCGAAGCGATCGAGTGGGGACGAAAAGCGCTCCAGATGGGCGCGCAAAACGTCATCGTCTCGATGGCCGGACAAGGAGCGGTCTTTGTCAACCGGAATGAGGCCTATCTCGCCCAGATTCCACAGCGCAAACCGGTCAATTCGATCGGCGCCGGAGATTCGATGGTAGCAGGATTTCTCTACGGTCTGACACGCGGGATGGATACCGAAGCGGCGTTTCGTTTTGCCGTAGCGGCCGGGAGTACGACCGCCCTGTCGGAAGGTTTTTGCACGCGTGAAAAAATAGAAGCATTCATTCAGGACGTTACGATTACCTTCATTTCGTGATGGGGGGTTACCCATGAACAATAAGATTCGCATTGGTGATTTGCTGAATTCAGACACGATTGTCGTTCATTTGTCGGCGACCACAAAAGAAGCTGTGCTGGATGAGTTGATCGAGCAACTCGACAAAGCGGGACGACTGAACGACAAGGATGGCATGAAGCAGGCCATTCTCGCCCGCGAGGCTCAAGGCTCTACGGGAATTGGCGAGGGAATAGCCATCCCGCATGCCAAGACAGCCGCGGTCAAGACACCTGCCATCGCCTACGGTTTTTCCAAAGAGGGCGTGGAATTTGATTCCCTGGATCAACAAAAAGCGCATCTCTTCTTTATGATCGCCGCAACCGAAGACGCCAACCAGGCTCATCTGGCGACGCTTGCCCTGCTCTCCCAGATGCTCATGGACGAGTCGTTTCGCCAGGAGCTGATGAAAGCAGAGACGAAGGAACGGGTGCTTGAGATTATCACGAACAAGGAAAAGGAACTTCAGAGCGAAGATGAAAGCGTTACAGAAGACGTGGCAGCCGACCAGCAGCACGTGTCCGCCAAAGTGGTCGCAGTAACGGCTTGCCCGACCGGCATCGCCCACACCTACATGGCTGCCGATGCCCTGAAGAAAAAGGCGGCGGAGCTAGGGATCTCGCTCAAGGTGGAGACGAACGGTTCCGGAGGAGTGAAAAACAAACTAACGTCGAGCGATATTGAAGAAGCCGCTGCTGTCATCGTGGCCGCTGATCGTCAGGTGGAGATGGAGCGTTTCGTCGGAAAGGTTCTCATCGAAGTACCGGTAGCCGAAGGAATCCGCAATGCCGAAGACCTGCTGCAGCGCGCCGTCAATCAGAGGGGCAGCGTCTACCGCGGGAGCGCGACCAATTATCAGGAAAAGATTCAGGAAGGCAAGGACGCGAAAAAGTCCAAGCAGCCAGCCTTTTATCGTCACTTGATGAATGGCGTGTCCAATATGCTTCCGTTTGTCGTGGGCGGCGGGATTATCATCGCGATCAGCTTTTTGTTCGGGATCAACGCGTCTGACCCGAACGATCCGTCCTTCCATCCGCTGGCCAAAGTATTGATGGACATCGGCGGAAAAACGGCATTTCAACTGATGATTCCGGTACTGGCCGGGTTTATCGCTTCCAGCATCGCCGATCGGCCAGGCTTTGCGCCCGGTATGGTGGGCGGATTGCTGGCAACTACATCGGGCTCCGGCTTTCTCGGAGGAATCATTGCCGGCTTTTTGGCCGGGTATATTGTGCTTGGGCTCAAAAAGCTGTTTGTCGGACTGCCGCAATCGCTGGAAGGGATCAAGCCGATGCTATTGTACCCGCTGCTGGGTACTTTGATTACCGGCTTTATCATGGTCTACATCGTCTCCGATCCCGTCGCGGCAGCCAACACGGAGCTTGGCAACTTGCTGAAAAACATGGGTACGGGAAATGCTGTTATCCTTGGTGTCATTTTGGGCGCGATGATGGCCTTTGACATGGGGGGCCCCGTCAACAAAGCGGCTTTTACGTTCGGGATTGCGATGATTGCCGAGGGGAATTACGCCCCGCATGCAGCGATTATGGCTGCCGGCATGACTCCACCGCTCGGCATTGCCTTGGCCACTACCCTGTTCAAAAAGAAATTTACGGCCGAAGAGCGGCACGCGGGAAAAACCGCTTACGTTCTGGGGGCTTCCTTCATCACGGAAGGAGCGATTCCGTTTGCGGCGGCTGACCCTACGCGCATCATTCCTTCCATTATGGCCGGTTCTGCCGTTGCCGGCGGATTGTCCATGCTGTTCGGGTGCACATTGCCGGCTCCGCATGGCGGTTTGTTCGTACTGCCGGTTGTCGGTAACTGGCCGCTGTACCTCGTTTCGATTGTTGCGGGGGTCATTGTTACGGCCCTGATGATAAAAGTACTGAAAAAAGACATGGCAGAGTAAAAAGGAGTTGGGCATCATGTTGACCAAAACATTCACCATTCAAAATCCAAGCGGCATCCACGCCCGTCCGGCCAGATTGTTTGTGGAGAAAGCGACCTCCTTTCCGTGCGAAGTGAACGTCGTCAAAGGCAGCAAGAAAATCAACGGCAAGAGCATCATGGGCTTGATGACGCTGGGAGCAGCCAAGGGAGATCAAATCACGCTGGAAATCTCCGGAGAACAAGTAGAGGAAGCGATGGAGGAACTGGGCAAGCTGCTTGAGTCGGTTCACGAGTAACAGACAGGAAGCCGCCTTCGGGGAACGACAGGGAAAAGCTCGCGTTACCATTCAATAAAAACGGGGCGTCCAGCAGTCAGTTTACACTGACTTTCTGGACAGCCCCTGTTTTATTTTCTGGCTCGTCTGCATACACATGACAATGAGTGAGAAGTGGATGGAGGAGATGTAGGTGGATACACAGCCAATTCGAAAATGGTACACGCTGGCAGCGGCCGACGTGACCGAAGCCCTTCATAGCGATGCGGCGCAGGGATTGACCCAGCAGGAGGCGGAGCGGAGACTGGTTAAGCAAGGTGCCAACCAGTTGGCTGAGAACAAACGCAAGCCTCTCTACTCGGTCTTTCTTGACCAGTTCAAGGATTTTATGGTGCTCATCCTGTTTATCGCCACGCTGATTTCCTACTTCCTGGGAGAGTATCTGGATGCGATTACGATTATTGCGATCATCATCATTAACGGCATACTCGGGTTCATTCAGGAGGCCAAAGCTGAACAATCCCTGCAAGCGCTAAAAGAGCTGGCATCCCCGATGGCCCGGGTCATTCGCGAGGGGCACATCTCCATGATTCCCGCTTCGCGCCTGGTGCCGGGCGATCTGGTGGTGCTCGAAGCGGGGGACCGGGTTCCGGCAGACATGCGGCTTTTGACCGCCAATCGGCTGGAGGTAGAAGAGTCGGCGCTGACGGGGGAGTCTGTCCCTGTCGGAAAAAACGTCAAAAAACTGGACACGGCCCAGGCCTCGACGGTTCCGCTGGGAGATCAGAAAAACCTCGCCTTCATGGGCACGATGGTGACGGGCGGAACAGGTAGCGGCATCGTCGTGGCGACCGGGATGGAGACGGAAATCGGGAAGATCGCCCACCTGATGAATACAGCGGAAGAAGCGGAGACGCCGCTGCAAGTGCGCCTGGAGCAAATGGGCAAAATTCTCGTGGTCGTCGCTTTGCTGTTGACGATTGTCGTGATCGTCGCCGGGGTTTGGCACGGACATGAGCTGTTCACGATGTTTTTGGCAGGAGTCAGCCTCGCGGTAGCGGCGATCCCGGAAGGCTTGCCAGCGATTGTGACCGTCGCGCTGGCGTTAGGCGTACAGCGGATGATCCGGCGTAATGCGATCGTGCGCAAGCTGCCGTCGGTAGAGACGCTCGGCTGCGCATCGGTCATCTGCTCCGACAAGACAGGCACGCTCACCCAGAACAAAATGACGGTGACCCATGTCTGGCACAGCGATTCCACCTATGAAGTCACCGGAAGCGGCTACGCGCCGGAGGGAGCTTTTCACTACCAAGGAAAAATGGTGTCGCCTGCCCGCGACGGAGCGCTGACGCAAATCATTCGCATCGCGGACCGCTGCAACAATGCGCGCCTGATCTGCGAGGAACAAGGCACGCGCAACTTGCTTGGCATGGGCAAAACCACGCGGCATTGGCAGATCGTCGGCGATCCGACAGAGGGAGCGCTGAAGGTGTTGGCCGCAAAAGCAACGGGCAATGCCGGAGAGCGGGGCAACCCGAAACAGCAGTCGGTGCGCGTCGAAGAGCTGCCTTTTGATTCAGACCGCAAAATGATGTCCGTCGTCGAGAAAGGCGCAGACGACGTTCACTCCCTGTTGACCAAGGGCGCGGCAGAGGCGGTGCTGGCGCGATCCACGCACATTCTCTGGGGCGGCGAACTGCAGCCGTTGACCGCTTCATTGCGCCATCGGGTACTGGAGCAGACAGAGCTGATGGCGGGCAAAGCGCTGCGGGTTCTCGGCTTCGCCTACAAAACGCTGCAAGGCTATCGCCCTGGGCAGCCGATCGGCACGATGGAAAACAATCTCGTTTTCGTCGGGCTGGCCGGGATGATTGACCCGCCGCGCGAGGAAGTTCGTTCCGCGATCAACCTGTGCCATCAGGCGGGCATCAAGACCATCATGATTACAGGCGACCACAAGGTGACGGCCGAAGCGATCGCCCGCCAGATCGGGCTGATGCGCGGCTACGGCGAAGTGCTGGAGGGTCGGGACCTGGACGGGATGTCGGATGAGACTCTCGCCGACCACGCCGAGCGGGTAACCGTGTACGCCCGCGTATCCCCCGAGCATAAGCTGCGGATTGTACGCGCCCTGCAAAGCAAAGGGCACGTAGTCGCCATGACAGGCGACGGCGTCAATGACGCCCCGGCAATCAAAACGTCGGACATCGGCATCGCCATGGGGATCACCGGGACAGACGTGACGAAGGAAGCGGCCGATCTGGTTTTGCGCGACGACAACTTCGCCACGATTGTCGCCGCCGTCGAGGAAGGGCGCAACATATACGACAACATCCGCAAATTTATCCGCTATTTGCTCGCGTCCAACGTAGGCGAGATTCTCGTCATGTTTTTTGCGATGCTGCTCGGCTTGCCGTTGCCGCTCGTTCCCATTCAGATTTTGTGGGTCAACCTGGTGACAGACGGCTTGCCCGCCATGGCTCTCGGGGTCGATCAGGCTGAGGCCGACACGATGTACCAGCGCCCGCGCAACAAGGCGGAAAACATTTTCGGCAGGGGCTTGGGCTGGAAGATCATCAGCCGCGGCTTCTTGATCGGAGCCATGACGCTGCTCGCTTTCTGGCTGACGCTGCGCGAGAATCCGAACGATCTGGTCCACGCCCAGACCGTCGCCTTCGTGACGTTGGTCATGGCCCAGTTGATTCACGTGTTCGATTGCCGCAGCCAGTACAGCGTGTTTCACCGCAACGTGTTTGAAAACAAATACCTCGTCTGGGCCGTCATTTCGTCCCTGGTGCTGGTGCTCGGAGTCGTGTACATCGACGCTCTCCAGCCGATTTTCAAAACGACCGATTTGTCCATTCGCGACTGGGCGCTGATTCTCGTCACATCCGGTGTCCCGACGTTCGTGGCAGGGATCGGCGGCGTGCTCGCCAGCGGCCGACCACGAGCAGGCAAGCAAAAGCGTTCTTCCATGCGCACAGTACGTCCTGATTGAGAACTGAGTTGGTTTCGTACGGCGAAACGAGGGAGAGGAAGAAATTGTGCGTTTTCGAAAAGGAGGCTGGAAAAGGCGCGGCAGACGCATCTTCGCAACGTTTTTGTTTATTGTCGTATCCCTGGTGATCCTGTTCATCATCGTGGAAAGAAGGATCGAGCCGACCTTGCTGCTGATCGCCCAAGCCAAAGCCGATCAGGTGGCAAAGCTCGCCATTACGGATGCGGTCACGAAGCGTCTGACGCAGCAAGGCGTGGATTTCAACGAGATTGTGATGATGGAAAAAGACGAGGAAGGGAGCATCAAAGCGGTCAATTTCAACTTCCGCGAATACTCGCGGATCGTGGGGGAGACGACCGCCCGCATTCAAAATCGGCTGAAGGAGTTGGAGCAGGAGAACGTCCAGACGACGATCCCGCTCGGCCTGGCTACCAAAAACGTGTTTCTGGAGCACCTCGGCCCGGAAATTCCCGTCTCGTTCGTGCCGATCGGCGCCGTGAAGACCCGCCTGGAGACGGAGATGAAGCAGGCTGGCATCAACATGGTGCTCGTCACCGTCTACATTTACGTCGAGGTCGATTTGCGCGTAGTCATTCCGTTTGCGACCAAGCAGCAGACCGTCACGACGCAGATCCCGATCAGCGAGGCATTGATCGTGGGCAAGGTGCCGAGCTACCTGTACAACAACCCGTCCGGAAAGCCGGATGTACCGATGCCGAGGAATGAGCAGATGATTCACCAGCCGTAATGGAAGAGGGGGGGCAATTTGGCCGCCCTTTTCTATTGGTCAAATGCATAAGCAACAGTAAGCCCCAAGACAAGCTTTTGATAATATTTGCTGTAGCAGGTTTTTAACACGGTATTTGCATTTTTATAGCTTTCGTCGTTTCTTGGAAGAGGAAGAAATAACAACAAAAGGGGCGCATGTAAGTGCTAAATCATCGGAACGGAAGTTTCAAAAAATGAGGACTGTCCGAAAAGTGTTTTTTCAGCCCAATGACTTGAAAAGCAAAACCCAAGAATGCCATGAAATCAACATTCTTGGGTTTTAGGTTTTGGTCTTTTTAGTCAGGGATGGACTTTCTGCACAGCCCCTGTTTTCGGTAGAGGGTTTCCCAATGTTTACTCTAAAGGATGCACTTCACACATTAACCAGCGTTTTAATAAACCGCTGGTACATCCACTAATTATGAAGCATTATACAGTTTTAGCGGTACCATACATGTTTCCATCAACCGTAGAACCAACTAGTGTTTCGCAACTGCCTGAATTAAATGTGATTTGTGCCCATCTGATCCCGAATCCAGCTTCAAAATACAGACGAGAATAAACTTCTGCATATGTGTAACCTTCAACGCGTGTAGTTCTCTTCTCTCCTAGCTTACGGGGGGTAAGTTCCAGTGTAGATCCCCAGAAATGGCGACTATAATCACCATCAGCAGTATCTACCTCAACCGACTTCCCATTATACTTAAAAGACCCCTCTGCCCACAATGTAAACATCTTATTCCCCTGTGCATTGTAACCAATTCCAGTAGTACGCTTTGTATCAGTGTACTCCCACGTAAGAGCGCGAGGTTGGACAAGACTAGTTCTTTGATTCTCGGCATTGGATGAAACTGTTCTTACTTCAAGAACAAAAATTTCTCCTAATTGAGACACGTAAACGTTAATTTCACTCATATCATTTTTAATAGTAATAACTTTATCATCCGAGCGTTCTATGCTATTTTTCTTCTCGTCCATAAACGCATTAATATTATTAAGTGGTTTATTCTTTCCATATTTTTGATTAATTTTCTTTACTTCTGCTGGAAAGACATCCTCTAAAGATAACGTCGGGTCATTAAAAGCTTCAGGCGCTGGATGTTCAGAAAAAAATGTATCGATCGTTTTTTCAACCTTTCCAAGAGTAACATCATCTTTATGTTTCAAATCTTCAAGCTCTTGAATCAAAGCAGGGACACTAGTATTAATATAAGATCTAATTTCTGAAATTTTTTCCTGCCTACTTCCATCTTCAATTGTGCCATTTGCAAAAGTTGGAGAAACTGTTGTCAGCATTAATGTCCCTGCAATTAGAGTACTGAAAAATGCCTTCATACCCTAATATACCTCTTTTGGAAAAATATTACTTTTTATATCAAGATTATATTCCGATACTTTCAGATTTGTCTACCTTTTTTTACTCCCCAAATAGTAATATATTAAATAGCAGATTGATATAATTAGAAGAAATATGGCTAAGTAATAAATAAAAGGCAGTAGGAATGGAGCGTGTTGCATTATCAGGTACAATACAAACGCTACTAAAAAGAATAATGTGAAAAATATCACTAGCGTTGCATTAATCTTTTCATACCATTCAAAATCATCATAACTTTCAGCGTTCAAGTGTTCTCAGGCATAAAAAAATCCTTTACACTGGAAAGGTCAGGTAGTTCCTGTCCAAATCCAACGCAAAGGATAGACCATGGACAAGAATACCCTATTTTCTTCATTTGGTAAATACATTTCACCCATTAATATTGTGAAATTTCAACAACG
>NZ_JBYTBG010000034.1:0-51694 GCF_058788915.1 Brevibacillus sp. FW301-21C12A | reverse complement strand
TGATGGTCAGGACAACTTTCACGATAGAGGAACATCTACGTTTTTTCAATGTCTAGCACGGGTTATGGTGATGAATCCATAAGGAGGTAATTTGGTGTTTAAGAAACTAATCTCATTATTTTTTTGCATTATCGCTCATCTTAGTACAAGCAACATTTGTCGCACAAGCAAAGAGCAACGAAGTGACAGAAGAAGTTGTAGATCAAGTAGCAAAAGAATATTTGAAGAGATTGAAGACTACTGTAGAGTTTGAAGACAAAACCAATGTGATTCCATTTTATGACCTTGATGATAACGAGTTAGGTTACTATTATCAGTTTGAGAATGGGGAAGAGAGCTTCTTTATGTTACTATCATCCAATACTGACTACTCACCGCTTTTCTCAGCCGGAAGTGGCGAACCTGATATTAAGATCATAGACGATGATGGTAAATATTATTACGCTGGTAATGTGACTCTCTATAAAGCTGAAAGTGATACAAATGTTGTAGATAGAATTAATGATGCATTGAATAAAAGCTCTTTGATGCAGAAAAGCGTAAGCAAAAGTAATCAGTTAGATAAAAGAGAATTGCGCATTAAGAAAAACTCAAAATCAATAGATAAATGGGAGTTGTTTATCTCTGATAGTAAAACCACATCTCGTAAAGATACATCAGCTGTTTCAACCGCAGCAGTAAAAGAGGATTATATCAAAGGTGTTGAAATAATGAATCAATGGGGGAGCGGTGTGGACTATCCAGCTAGTTCTTGTGGGCCGACTACCCTCGCAACAATAGCTGAATACTGGAGATCTGAAGAAAGCAAAAGTAAAATACGCGGACTTGATTATTACTCGGAAGCGGATATGATTAACCACATGTGGGATACACATGGAGGGAGAGTTTTAGGGATGACTACTGGTAAACTAAGAGATGCTATAAAAATTCACACTAATGAACATGGAGGTAAGTTTTCTGTTAAAACAAATAGTTTCAATAATTTCACTACCTATAAATCGGAAATTAGAGCAGATAGACCTCTAGCAATTAAATTCGATGATTGGTTTGTGTTTGACGATAGTTGGGGGGATGAATATGTTTATGATTACCATTGGACAACAGGAGTAGGATATATTGAAGGTGATGGCGATGAAATAATGTATATCCATGATAGTGTAGGCGGTGTTGCTTATATCGATTATGTAACTCATGAGGATATTGTTACTATGGTATCAATAGATATTAATTAGTTAATAGTACGTCTAGGGTAAGTAAGAGACTTACTCTAGACGTAAGGAGATATAGAATATGCTGAAACGAATTATAAAAATCGTTGGGGTTCTTTTGATCCTAGCAGTTCTTGTTAGTGGATGCTCTGAATTCTTCGGAACGATCAATGGTAGAATAGCAGCAAACAAACATGCTATTGAGTACATAAGCAAGAAATACAATGTTCCTATCGAACAACTTGGAGCAGATATACCTTCTTATAGATATGGACAGCGATTGTATGTTACAGGTATCAATGATAAACAAGAACAAAAAAAGTATACTGTATATGTCAGAATGTGGGGAGAGGGTGAAGTTATGAATATTTATGAGGAATGATAAATGGACCTCTGTCAATAGATTAAATACACTAAACCGAGAGAATTACGTAAGTGAATCAGAGTTTATGTTCGTATTGGTTTGGAGAGATACCCGATTAATGAGTGGAGAAGCATGTGATGTATCGACTTTCCCAAATTTACTTGACACGAAGGTAAGACCAATATTGGACTTTCATCAATCCTCTTTACACGGAGTTAAGACGAAGGATAACTTTGTGTAAAGAGGTTATTTTTCTATGCGTAAAAGTATGACAACGCCTTAAAGATAACTGCCGTGTTGCAAATCATGCATGAAGGAATGAAAGTCTCCCCTGTTGCGAAAGCTTCAGGCCTTCCTCCTACGACGCGTAGCCGATGGGAGTATGAATATCAAACACACGGTGATGAAGCCTTTGCAGGTAACGGGAAACGTATCAATTGAGATAGTTGGCTGTGCGTTCATTTCCGTTCTTTTCCTTTTCCCTCCGCCCATTGACAAGGCATTCCCGACATGCCTAGCATAAAGAATCAAGAAAAAGGAAGGGAAGGCGCCAGATGCAAGAAATCGACACCACCACGCTCAACCGCCTTTGCCAACAAAACAAGCCCTTCGCCTTGTTCATCTACACTCCCATGTGCGGCACCTGCAAGCTGGCGGAGCGGATGCTGCACGTCACCAGGGAAGCGCTCCCGGGGCCGCTTCCGTTGTACCAGCTCAACATCAACACGGCCGCAGCCCTCGCAGGGCGGCTGCAAATCACGAGCGTCCCGGCCCTGTTCCTGTTTCGCGGGGAACAGGTCACAGGCAGGCATTATGCGCTGCGCTCCGTCGGTTATTTGTACGACGTGCTGAAAACACTCGTCTAGACAAACACCTATCTCCTTCGTCCTGAATAAAAGAAAGAGAGACATATTGCGAAGGGGGAGGCGCATGCAAATCCATGTCGTGGAAGAAGGACAGACGCTGTCCGGAATAGCAGCAGCGTATGGGACGACGGCTGAGGAGATCGCGGAGGCAAACGAGCTACCCGATCCGGGCAGGCTCGTCGCGGGACAGGCGATGGTGATTCCGATTGTCGGGAGCTACTACTGGGTCAGGCAGGGAGACACCTTGTACACGATCGGGCAGCGCTACCAGATCAGCGCAGCCGAGCTGGCCCGCGTCAATAACATATCGCAGTACCGCCCGTTGCAAATCGGGCAACGCTTGTACATCCCGCCCCGTCCACGTCGGGCGGCGGATTTCAACGCGTATGCGGAGCCGCGCAGGACGGTGTCGGCAGCACTGGAAGCGGACGTGCGCACGGCGGCACCGCATTTGACGTACCTGGCGCCGTTCAGCTTTCGGATCAGGCGGGACGGGACGCTGGCCCGGCCGCCATTGAACGATTTTCCTGCCATTGCAAAAGAAAACCAGGTCGTGCTGATGCTCGTCGTCACCAACCTGGAAAGCGACCAGTTCAGCACCGAGCTGGGCGGGCTTATCCTGAACGACCAGGAGCTGCAAAACAAGGTGCTCGACAACATTTTTCAAACGGCGAGAGAGCTTGGGATGGGGGACATCCATTTCGATATGGAGGCGCTCCCGGCTGCGGATCGCGAGGCGTACATCCGCTTTTTGCGCAGGGCTCGCGACCGGGCGCACGCTCAGGGGATGATGATTTCCGTCGCTTTGGCACCGAAGACGAGCGCCGAGCAGCAAGGCAGATGGTACAGCGCCCACGATTACCGGGCGATTGGCGAAATTGCCGACTTTGTCGTCATCATGACGTATGAGTGGGGCTACAGCGGGGGGCCGCCGATGGCCGTGTCACCGATCGGGCCTGTGCGTCGCGTCCTCCAATACGCGCTGACCGAAATGCCGGCCGAAAAAATTTTGATGGGCCAAAACTTGTACGGCTACGACTGGACGCTGCCTTATGAGCAGGGGACGACGGCGAGAGCGTTGAGTCCGCAAGCGGCGATTGCCTTGGCGGCGCGGGAAAACGCCGTGATTCGCTACGATTACCGGGCGCAGGCGCCGTTTTTCCACTATACGGCAGACGACGGCAGGCGGCATGAAGTATGGTTTGAGGACGCCCGGTCGATTCAAGCCAAGTTCGATCTGGTGAAGCAACTGGGCATACGCGGAGTCAGCTACTGGAAGCTCGGTTTGCCGTTTCCGCAAAACTGGCTGTTGATCGAAAGCAACTTCCGCGTCCGCAAACGGGCGTAGCGAGAAGGCGTGCAATCCACTTTCGGCTTGTACGCCTTTTTCGTTTTCCGGCTGGTACTTTTTTCGCCGTGTGCCTGTCAGCCAGTCAGGAGGGCGCACGCTCCTTTTGTCTGCTGGCTGGCGCAGTTCCCGGCAATGGACGACGACTCGTTGCAGAACAGATAGCGGTTCGTCGCCAGAGGCGGGTACAAAACAGCCAGGCTGTCCGACAAAACGAGCCCCTCGCTGTTTCGCGCGTGCTTTTTCAGCAACGCCGGGCCGCTGCAAGTGTTGGCCCGGTCACGTTTTCGATTGGCAGCAATCGTGGTATGATGGAAAAAGAATACGTAGAAAAGGAGAGAAAGTATGGGAGAATGCAAGCTGGATCACAGCAAAGAGGATGTGCAAAAGAAGTTGGCCGAGCAAGCGCCGTTTTTGTCCGAAGAGCGGGTAGGGCAGTTCCAGCGCATGCTGGAAGGAGAGCTTAGCCAGGAGCGTTTGAACGAGCTGTTTCACCTGTTGAAAAAATACGATCTGGCAAGCCCGGAAGAGCGCCTCGTGCGCGAACAGCAGATGGATCGGCTGTTTGGCTAAAAAAGCCGTCACCGGATCGGCTTGCGGCCCATGAAGCCCTCGCGCAACCCGTGGTAGTGGGTGATGGATTCCTCGCCCTCGCGCCAGCACAGGAGCACTTCTTCGCCGTCGATGATCGCGGGAAAGTCGAACAGGCCGATGTCGATGTCCTTCACCTGGATGCCTTTGCCGATCAGTTGGGTGACGTGCATCTTCGCTTCCAGTTCGAGAAACTCAAGCTGGCATTCCACCGAAAAGAGCGCCTCTTCGTCAACGGGCTGCTGCTTTTTGATTTGCTCGCGCTTTTGATACATTTCGTAGAAAGAGCGCTTCGATTTTTGCAAAAACGAGAGTTCTTCACGTACATAGGGCAACAAGTCGTTCGCTTCCTGAAGCGTAAAGATTTTTTTGTTCACGGATCATCCCTCCACGATCTCTATTCTATTAGTATAATATCACCCTTGGCGGGAGAAAATGGCCGGAATGGAAAAAGCGCAAATGGCTTTCCGCTCCGGCGGCAAGGAGCAAAGATGGAAGACAGAATCTATTATCAAGATGCGTATGCGACAACGTTTTCGGCGCGCGTACTGCGGCAGGGTACGGAAGAGGATGGAACGCCGTACGCTGTGCTGAGCCAGACGGCGTTTTACCCGACGGGAGGCGGACAGCCCGGGGATGTGGGCACGCTCAGAGAATGTCGGGTCATCGACGTGGAAGAAGTAGCGGGCGAGGTGCGTCATCGGCTGGAAGCTCCGCTGCCGGAGGACTGCGCGGAAGTGGTCGGGCAGATCGATTGGGACCGCCGCTTCGATCACATGCAGCAGCATGCCGGACAGCACATTTTGTCCGCCGCGTTTCTGGAAGTCGCGCGGGCGGAGACGGTCGCGTTTCATTTGGGAAAAGAACGCGTGACGATCGACGTGCGCCTGGATGAGCTGACAGCGGATTTGTGGGAAGCAGTCGAGCAGCGGGCCAACCAGGTCGTGCTGGAAAACCATCCGATCATCGCCCGGTTTGTCGACGACGAGGAGCTGGCTACGTTGCCGCTGAAAAAACAGCCGACGGTCACGGAAAATGTCCGCGTCGTCATCATCCCCGAGTACGACTACAATCCGTGCGGCGGCACACATCCTGCGCGCACGGGCGAAGTGGGCATGATTAAAATTCTCGGCTGGGAGCGCCATCGCGGAAACATCCGGCTGGAGTTCATCTGCGGCTTGCGGGCTTTGCGGGATTACACGCGCAAGCAGGCGGCTGTGCGCGAGCTGGCGAAGCGGTTTGCGACCAGCGAGGCGGAGCTGATCGCGCAGGCAGAGCGCGTGCTGGCCGAACGGGACAGCTTGAAAGCAAGGCTCGCCGACGCCGAAAAGCAACTGCTGGAAGGCGAAGTCCGAAAGCAGCTTGGCGTGGCAGAGCAAGTGGGAACTGTGCGTGTCATCGCGCAAGTTTTCCCGGACAAAACGATCCAGCAACTGCAGCAGTTCGCCCAGCTCGCAGTCGCGGAGGCGCCGGACGTCGTATGCTTGCTGGCCGCAGCGACTGACGAGAAGACCCAGCTTGTGTTTGCGCGGGGGCAGGACGTGAACGTCGCCGTCAACCAGCTTATCAAGGAGACGCTGCCGTTGATTGCCGGAAAAGGCGGCGGCAATCCGGCGATGGCGCAGGGCGGCGGTCAACCAGCGCCTGCTGCGGACGAAGTGTTGGCGCACGCCCGCAAGCTGCTTGCCCAGTCGCTGGCCTGACGGACTAGCTGTGGGCAAGGCCGTTCACGCCTGGCCCCTACCATGATGGATGATGCGAGGAGGAAACGACGATGTTTTGGAACCCCGGCGATAAAGTTCGCGTGACGCAGCGGACAGGAGAATATATCGCGGAAGTGCTGGAAATTCACGATACGAAGCTGTTGGTCAAGGTGCTGGCGGTGACGAAATACCCGCAGCAGGGCGACCTGCATACGTCCTACGAGGTGGATGTGCCGCTGTTCCACCAGCGCCCAGCGCTCTCCTACCAGGAAAAATTCATGACCCCGGCCGCATCCGTCATCCGCTACAACGGCGAAGTGCCGGACTACAAGGAGTCCGTGCGCAAAGCGATGGAGCGGGAAATGGAGAAGCTGAAAAAAATGGCGGCCTGGTCCGAGCGCTGCCTGGTTGAACTGGAAGCGATGTACAAGGAAACCTTTACAAACACGAAATAGAATGGTACTGTAATACTCGAACGTACGACAATTTCATAGGTTTACTACCAAACGGGGGCCGAGCATCGTCGGCTGAGATTGTAACGAGCGTGTTACTGACCGTTGAACCTGACCTGGGTCATGCCAGCGGAGGAAGAGGTATATGAATCGATTTCACGGTGCGGCAGTTGCGGCGTATTTGCCGGAATGCTGCTACCAGATGATGAGATCAACTCAACCATCCTACGGCGGATGGTTTTTTTCTTCCATCTGTCCGATGGGATACATATACGGCTTCCACCGTTTGACTGGGGTGACTTCCGGCAAGCGAGGGAGGCCGTTTTTTCGTCCCTCGACAGGTGCCATCAAGAAGGAGGAATACAATGGTTGTTGTGCTGAACGGAAAAACAGCAGAGCTGTCGGCTGAGATCAACACAGTCCGCGCCTTGCTCGCTTCGTATTCCCTGCAAGAGAAGATTGTCGTCGTGGAGCGCAACGGAAAGATCATCGACCGCTCCCAGTATGAACAAACGCCGATTGCAGACGGAGACCGCATCGAAATCGTTCATTTTGTCGGAGGAGGATGACCAGCATGGATACATGGAAAATTGGCCCTTACGAGTTTCGCTCCCGCCTCTTGCTCGGGACCGGAAAATTCGCAGATTTGGAAACGCAAGGAAAAGCAGTCGAGGTGTCGGAAGCAGAAATTTTGACGTTTGCGATTCGCCGGCTCAATTTGGAAAATCCGCAAGAGCCGAACTTTTTGGAACAGCTCGACCTGAAAAAATTCACCCTGCTGCCGAACACAGCGGGAGCCTATACGGCAGAGGAAGCGGTGCGTATCGCCCGTCTGGCGAAAGCATCCGGCTTGTGCGATATGATTAAGGTGGAGGTCATCGGCGACCCGAAAACGCTGCTGCCTGACCCGATCGGCACGCTGGAAGCGTCGAAAATACTGGTCGAAGAAGGCTTCATCGTGCTGACCTACACCAACGACGATCCGATTCTCGCCAAGCGTTTGCAGGAAGTGGGCGTGCATGCCGTCATGCCGGGCGCGTCCCCGATTGGCTCCGGACAAGGCATCGTGAACGAAAACAACCTCCGCTTCATCATCGAGGACGCGAAAGTACCGATTATTGTGGATGCAGGCATCGGTTCGCCAGCCGATTGCGCGAAAGCGATGGAGCTGGGCGCTGACGGCGTGCTGCTGAATACGGCAGTCGCGCTCGCGGACAATCCGGTGCTGATGGCCGAAGCGATGAAGCTCGGCGTGGAAGCGGGGCGCAAAGGCTTCCTCGCAGGACGGATCGCGAAAAAGCGCTACGCGTCGGCGAGCAGCCCGACAGAAGGGATGATTGAGTAGCGTGGACCGACTGACAGAAGCGGTAGAATCGATTTCCAGGCGCAAAGAAGAGTTGTTTGCCCTCCTGGCAGAGCTCGTTTCCCATCCGACTGTAAGTCCGCCAGCGCGAAACAGCGACGCGGCGCAAACGGTACTCGCCCATCGGCTCGCGGCCATCGGCTTTGAGGTCGACCGCTGGACTGTCTACCCCGGCGATGACAACGTCGTCGGCCGACTGCCGGGCAGCGCTTCCGCCCAGGCGAACAGCCTGATTATCAACGGGCACATCGACGTCGCGGAAGTCGGCGACGATGCGAGTTGGACGTATCCGCCGTTTTCCTTGACGCGCGGCACAGACGGACGGCTGTACGGACGCGGTGTAGCAGACATGAAAGGTGGACTGGCTGCGAGCCTGTTCGCCATCCAGATGCTGCGCGAGCACGGCGTCGAGCTGGCAGGCGATTTGCTGTTCCAATCGGTAATCGGCGAGGAAGCGGGCGAAGCCGGGACGCTGGTGGCGCTCGAACGCGGCTACCAGGCGGACTACGCCGTCGTCGTCGACACGAGCAACCTGCACATGCAAGGGCAGGGCGGCGTGATTACCGGCTGGATCACGATTGAGAGTCCGACGACCTTGCACGACGGGATGCGGGCGAGAACGATCCATGCCGGAGGCGGCGTGCGCGGCGCGTCTGCGATTGAAAAAATGGCGAAAATCATTACGGCGCTGCAGGAGCTGGAACGCGACTGGGCTGTGATGAAGGCGTACCCCGGCTTTGCGGCTGGCAGCAATACGATCAACCCTGCCGTGATCGAGGGAGGACGCCATGCTGCGTTTATTGCGGATCGCTGCGCGCTCTGGATTACGGTTCACTTTTATCCGAACGAATCATACGAACAGATCATTCGCGAGATCGAGGACCATGTCGGACGCGCAGCGGCGGCCGATTTGTGGCTGCGCGACCATCCCCCTGTGTTTCGCTGGGGCGGTCGCTCCATGATTGAGGAGCGCGGAGAAATTTTCCCGTCCCTGGAGCTGGACACGGAGCATCCGGCTTTGGCGCAGTTGCAAGCCGCCTATGAGAGCGAGCTGGGCGAGGCCCCTGTGGTGAACATGTCTCCTACCGTCACAGATGCGGGCTGGTTCGCGCACGCAGGCATTCCCGCCGTACTGTTCGGCCCGGGCGAGCTGAAGCACGCCCATGCCGTCGATGAGTCGATTGATCCTGACCAGCTTGTCCGGTTTGCCCAGATTATGGCCCGTTTTATCGCGAACTGGTGCAACACGCCAAAGGAAGCGAAGGAGTGAAAAAAAGCATGGCAACCTTTACAGACCGTTTGTTACGCAGCGTCGCCCCGATCTGGGAGCGCGTTCACCAGCATCCATTTGTAACCGGCCTTGGTGACGGCACGTTGCCTGTAGAGTCGTTCAAATTTTACATGAAGCAAGACTACATCTACCTGA
Source organism: Brevibacillus sp. FW301-21C12A (assembly GCF_058788915.1). Taxonomy (NCBI): domain Bacteria; kingdom Bacillati; phylum Bacillota; class Bacilli; order Caryophanales; family Paenibacillaceae; genus Brevibacillus; species Brevibacillus sp. FW301-21C12A. The sequence continues at coordinate 42,373 of NZ_JBYTBG010000034.1, read as the reverse complement.
TCGATTACGCCAAAATGTTCGCGCTCGCCAGCGTGAAGGCCTACGATCTGGAGACGAGCGCCCGGTTCGCCGCCCTGCAGGAATCGACGCTCAACATGGAGATGGAGCTGCACCGCCAGTATGCGGCGCGCTTCGGCATTTCCCGCGAGGAGCTGGAAGCGACCGAGCCGTCCTTTGTCATGCTGGGCTACACCAGCTACATGCTGCGAGTCGCGCACCAAGGCTCGCTGGCAGAGCTGGTCAGCGCGCTTTTACCGTGCACGTGGAGCTACTGGGAGATCGGCAAGCGGCTGGCGCAGGTAGAAGGGGCGCTGGACCACGAGCTGTACGGCGAGTGGGTGCGGATGTACAGCTCGGACGAGTTCGGACAGCTTGCGATCTGGCTGATCGACATCATGAACGAGCTGGCAGACGGGAAAAACGAGCAGGAGCTGGCGAGACTGGAAGAGTATTTCGTCAACACCTCCAAAATGGAGTACATGTTCTGGGATATGGCCTATAGAGAGGAAATGTGGCCGTGCGCGATCAACTAGCTTTCTCCAACGTCCGCTTTTCCTACACAGGCACGCCGATTCTCGAAGACTTTGATCTGCGAGTGAAAAAAGGCGAGTTCGTCAGCATGATCGGGCCAAGCGGGATCGGAAAAAGCACGTTGTTTCAGCTTATCGCGGGACTTTTGCAGCCCGAACAGGGAGAAATCCGGCTGGGCGAGGAACGGATGGAACAGCGGCTGGGGCAGGTAGGCTACATGCCCCAGCGCGATCTGCTCATGCCGTGGCGCACGATTGTGGAAAATGCCGCCTTGCCGCTGGAGATCAAAGGCGTGCCGAAAAAGGAAGCGCATGTGCGCGTCCGGCAAGAGCTGCCCCGGTACGGACTGCACGAGTGGGCAGACGCCTATCCTGCCCAGCTTTCCGGCGGCATGCGTCAGCGCGTCTCTTTTTTGCGGGCGCTCTTGTCCGGGACAGACCTGATGCTGCTCGACGAGCCGTTCAGCGCGCTCGATGGCATTACGCGGCTCGACATGCAGGAATGGCTGATGGAAAAATGGCAGGAGACCGGCAGTACGATGCTGATGATTACGCACGACATCGACGAGGCGATCTTGCTTGCGGACCGCGTGATCGTCCTGTTGGGCAAGCCGATTCGCCAGCCTGTGGAGCTGCACGTGTCGATTCCGCGGCCGCGAGCGGTGGACAGCCGGAATCAGCCCGGCTTTCTGGCCTTGCGCGAACAAATCTGGGCCTTGCTGCGCACAGAGCAGTCCAGGTTGCAATCGCTGGGGAGGGAAGCGTGATGGGCAGAGGGATCTGGTTCGGCATTTCCATCGCGCTGTTTTTCGTCGCCTGGGAGGCTGTTTGCCGCCTGCTGGCCGTGCCGCCGTTCATCTTGCCGCCGCCGAGCGCAGTCGTGCTGGCGCTGTGGGAGCTGCGCGGCTCGCTTCTCGGGCTGCATTTGTGGGCGACCTTGAAGGAAGTGCTGCTCGGCCTGTCTGTCTCGATCGTGTTTGGCGTTTTGCTCGCTTTTGCGATGAATATGAGCCGAGTCGTCGAGCGACTGGTCTATCCGTATATCGTCATATCCCAAACGATTCCAATTATAGCATTATCCCCTGTTTTTATTTTGTGGTTCGGATACGATTTGTCCGGAAAAATCGCGGTGACGATCCTGTTTACCTTTTTCCCGATTGTCGTCAATACGTATGACGGACTGCGCTCTACCGACAAAGAAATGCTGCAGCTATTGAAAACGATGGGCGCTACCCGCTGGCAAATGTTCGCGAAGCTGCAACTGCCGTCGAGCTTGCCGCATTTTTTCAGCGGCTTGAAGGTGGCTGCGACATACAGTGTCGCGGGTGCAACGATCGGGGAATGGCTCGGCGCGAGCGAGGGACTTGGCTACTTCGGCAGACGGGCATCGGGCAATTTTCAGGCGCCTGCGCTGTTTGCCTCGGTCCTGCTGCTCTCCGTCCTCGGCATGCTGCTTTTCTGGCTCGTCGGGCGGATCGAGCGCCATCTGTCCCCGCACACAAAAGCGAAACACCCAACATCCAAGTAAGAAAAGTAGGGAGATCAAACTATGAAACCGATGAGTAATAAATGGACAAAAGCCATCCTGGCCCTGACGCTGGCTACCGGACTTGCTGCGTGCGGCAATCAGTCTGGCGCTGGCACGACCGCGCCGCAGACACCAGCTCCGGCTGAAAAAGCGGCGGAGCCTGCCGAGCTGACGATCGCGCTCGACTGGTATCCGAATGCGGTGCACTCTTTCCTGTACGCCGCAGAGGAGCAAGGCTTTTTCAAGGAAGAAAACCTCAAGGTCAACCTGCAAATGCCATCGGACAGCAACGATCCGCTGAAAATGGCGGCGGCAGGCAAAGTCGACCTGGCTATCAGCTACCAGCCGCAGCTCGTCCAGGCGCGCGCCGAAGGGATTCCGGTCGTGGCTGTCGCGGCACTCGTGCGCCATCCGCTCAACGTCATCATGACGCGCAAAGACGGCGACATCGACAGCCCGCAAAAGCTGGCAGGCAAAAATATCGGCTACCCGTCCATTCCGCTCGACGAATCGATCGTTCGCCAGGTGGTGAAGCATGCGGGCGCAGACGACTCCGGCCTGTCCTTTACCGACATCGGCTTTGACATCGTTCCGGCCTTGACTGCGAAAAAAGTAGACGCGGTAGTAGGCGGCTATATCAACCACGAACAGCTCATTCTGGAGAAAAACGGCATCCCGGTTCACGTCATCAAGCCGTCTGATTTTGGCGTGCCGGATTACTACGAGCTTGTGCTCGCGACCAGCGACGAGACGCTTGGCAAAAAGCATCAGGCGGTCGAAGGCTTCCTGCGCGCGATTGCCAAAGGCCAAGACTACGTGAAAAACAACAAGGAAAAGGCGCTCGACTTGCTGCTCGCCAAGCAAGCCGCTGAGTTCCCGCTGGAAAAAGACATCGAAACAAAAAGTCTGGACATCCTGATTCCGTTGATGGATGCGGGCGACAAGCCGTTTGGCTCCATGACAGCCGAGTCGTGGCAAACGTTGATCGACTGGATGAAACAAGAGAAGCTGATTACGACCGATGTGAAAGTGGAAGACATCATGCGCGATCTGGTGAAATAAGCACAAGCGCAGAAGCAAATAGCAACCCCCCGTTAGCCAAACAGCCCGGAACGATTTCTCGTTTCCGCAGGGCGAGGCTGTCGGGGGGTTTTGCATAAGGGCAATAGGTGAGTTGACTGGAAGGTTTTTACATGGTATCTTTGAGTTAGTTATTTTGATAAATTTCTAAATATCTAATAAAGATATTCTGAAAGTAGGATCGATCACTATGTCCATGAATCATGCCTTTAAGGCGCTGTCTGATCCCACAAGGCGAAAAATTCTTGATCTGCTGCGGGAAAAAGACAGGACGGCCGGGGAAATTGCCGAGCATTTTCAAATGACAAAACCGAGCATCTCGCATCACCTTAACCTGTTGAAGCAGGCGGAAATGGTTTTTGACGAGCGAAAAGGGCAAAACATTTACTACTCGTTAAATACGACCGTTTTTCAGGACCTGTTGAAATGGTTTATTCAATTCCATTCGAAAGAGGAGTCATGAAATGAAAATATCCCGCTTGACTATTTTGTGTTTCCTTGCCAGCGTCGTGATGGCGGTGATTTGTTATCCCTCCATGCCTGACACCATGGCCGTTCACTGGGGAATAAACGGCGAGCCGGACGGTTTTGCGCCCAAGCTCGTGGGCGTAGCTTTTGTTCCGATCATGATGGTGGTACTATTTCTGGCTTCCCGCTATCGCGAGCAGAGCTACCAAAAGTTTGCGAGCAGTAAGGACGCGATCATGCATACGCTGATGGTTGCGCTCCTCGTCATCCACGGCCTTATCATCGGATATGGTTACGGATATATGGTGAACATGGCGACCGCAGCGACGCTCATTCTCGGGGTTTTGTTCATCACGATGGGCAATTTTATGCCGCGTTTTCGCCATAACTATATGATCGGGATTCGCACGCCGTGGACGCTGGCTAGCGAAGAGGTCTGGAAAAAGACCCACCAACTGGGGTCCCGTGTATTTTTTATCGGCGGGCTGCTCATCGTCCTCACCTCATTTTTGCCAGCACCGCTTCACTTTATCGTGCTGTTGTTTCTGATCGTGGCAACGATTCTTGTCACGATGGGGAGCAGTTACTACTATGCCAAAAGGAGGGAATAAAATGAAGAACTTGAAAATAGCGTTATTTTTGTCGGGGCTGAGTGCGATCGGGTTTGTCGCGGCCACGCCTTACTTGCTAACCATGATAGGGGATGCGGTAGCTATGGTGCCGCTTCCGTTGCCTGCTGTGATCGCCTTGTTCGTCTTGCAGGGCAGCATCACGGCGTTTCTGCTTTCGTGGGCGGGCTTGACTTTGGCGGGCAAGGTCGGGCTGGATGCTCCGATCTTGCGGAAATGGTTGTATAAAACGGGCGGTGCATCGTTTAACCGACAAGGAATCGTGCAGGCGGTCATCTTCGGGCTGCTCGGAACGCTGATGATCTATTTGCTGGAACGGCTGATTTTTCAACCGCTCATGCCGATACTCGCGGAAAAGGCGCAAGAGTTGAATGCGCCGGTCTGGGCAGGCGTCCTGACCGCCATTCAGGGCGGAGTGTACGAGGAAGTCATGGTACGGCTGTTCATGATGACACTCGTGGTCTGGATTTTGAGCAAGCTGTTCGGGCGTCAGTCCTCTCCAAAGCCGTGGATGTACTGGATCGGAATTTTCGGCGCAGCCTTTTTGTTCGGGCTCGGCCATCTTCCGGCAGCGTCCGTCTATTTTGGAGAGATTACTCCGCTCTTGTTTGTCCGGACCATCGCCTTGAACGGGGTGGCAGGCATTTTGTTTGGCTACCTCTACTGGAAGCGCGGGCTGGAGTACGCGATGATTGCCCACGCGATCGGCGATATCCTGCTTCACGGCTTTTTGAGCTAAGGGAAGCAGGTTTGTTTTTGCAACTTACTGGGAAATAACGGAATGTCTCCCGTAAACTTACAAGGTTGTGGTGAGCTAAACTTTAAAAAAATTAGAAAAAATTGGAAGTATCGCTCGATGCCGGATATGCAGCTTCTCGCCCCGCTTATTGCCATTCAATTGCTTCTGATGATTATCGCCTTGATCGACCTCGTTCGCCGCGACCCAGCTAGAGTCGCAGGCGGGAAAAAATGGCCGTGGGCGCTCGGTATCGTCTTTATTAACACCCTGGGTCCCATCGTTATTTCTTCGTAGGCAGAAAAGACTAGCCCAAGACACGAAGAAAGGGTTGACATGGTTTGCGCGTAATCGAATGCGAAAGTCTCACAAAGGAATACAAAGACCATAAAGCGCTGAAGGATGTATCTTTTACCATCGACAGCATCGGCTGCGTCGGTTTTCTCGGCGGAAACGGTGCCGGGAAAACCGACGACGATCCGCATCCTCACAGGCTTGGCTGCCCCGACAGCGGGCAAGGTGAAAGGTCGGCTACGATGTCGTAACCGAGCGCAACAAGGTCACCAGCGAAGTCGGCTATTGCCCGCAAATTCCCGCCTTTTACAACTACATGACAGCGACAGAGTGGATGCACTGGGTAGGCAAACTGTACGGGCTGGACAAGCGCACGGTGGAAGAGCGAACCACTGAACTGTTGGAGCTGTGCGGAATCAGCGAGGCGCGGAACCGCCCGATCAGCGGCTACAGCGGAGGGATGAAACAGCGTCTGGGAATTGCCCAGGCGCTCATCCACAACCCGAAGCTGCTCGTTTTGGACGAGCCAGTCTCCGCCCTCGACCCGATGGGCAGACACGACGTTTTGCTGTTGATCGAAAAGCTGAAGCGGCACATGACCGTCTTCATGTCGACCCACATTCTCGATGACATCGAGAGAATCGCCGACCACATCATCATCATCAAGGACGGCACCGTGCTGTTGTCGTCCAGCCTGGAAGAGTTGCGAGCCAGCCACGTGGAGCCGGTAATCGAGTTCAAGCTCGCTCAGGAGGACCTTGATTTGACCGATGTGTTGGACGGGCTTGCGTGGGTCAGGGAGTGGAGCCAGGATGGGGGCACGTACAAGGTGATGGCCAGTGACATGGAAAAAGCCAAGGAAAGCTTGCCGCACATTCTTCTGGAGTCGGGCGGAACGCTTGCGTACTACCGTCTGTCAGCATTGACACTTCAGGATATTTTCCTAAAGGTTGTGAATGGATGACTTCCTACCCAATGATTCGAAAAGAATTTCAGGAACTGATGAAAACGTACAAAATTCTCATCGTTCCGATTGTGTTTATCGCCTTGATGATTACACAGCCGATTACGATGAAGATGCTGCCGGATATTTTGGCCAATTCCACCGGACTGCCGAAGGGAACGGTCATCAATATTCCCACCCCGTCTGCTCCGGAAGTGCTGTCGACGGCGATCAGCAAGTTCAGCTCGCTCGGCACTTTTGTGCTGATTCTCGTCGTCATGGGCACGATTGCCGGGGAAAAAGCGTCAGGGGTTGCCTCCATGGTATTCGTCAAGCCGGTCAGCCGGGCCAAGTACTATCTCGCCAAAGCCATTACCTATTACACGTTGACAATCGGAAGCATGCTGATCGGGATGGGGATAACCGCTTACTACACGGAGCTGCTTTTCGGCAAACTCGATTGGGCGCACGTGTGGCTCGGGACGTTCATGTACATACCGAATCTGTTGCTTGTCGTCACCACGACCCTTTGCGCCTCCAGCTTTTTTAACAACGCCGTCGGGGCGGGGGGAGCGTCGCTGGTCTTCAATATCGTGGTCTTCACCGTCCCGCAATTTCTCGGCAAATTTTTGGACATGGTCTCCCCGGGGGGATTGACCAATGCCGCGATGATGATGATTCAGGAAAATTCGACGCTGGCTGAAGCGGCGATCACCGGGTTGCCGGGGCTGGCGGGCGTCTTTGCGCTCAACATCGTGTTTTTCTTCATGGGCTGGTACTTCCTGGAGCGATCTGAAATCTAGGCAGGGGGCGTCGCTGTGGAACACTTTTGGCTAATCTGGACGGTCAGCGTGCTGTGCGCTTTCTGCATCATCCCGGTGCAGTCCAGGACGATTCGCAGGCAAGTGCAGCTACAAGCAGAAGTCCATCCCACTGGCAGAGTCCCGCCAGTCCCAGTCCTGGTTGCGGTGATGATGCTTCAGACCTCTGTATTGCTCGCTCTGGCGACTGCGGCAGGTTTGTGGCTTTTGCCTGCAACCGGACTGCGGCTGTGGGTGGTAGAGCACTCGTCGCAAGGAGTGGCGCTACCTTTTTCGCTCCAGGCTTTTTGGGTTGTCTCCGTCGTCTCGGGGTTTGTGGCAGGGATCGTGGTCAACTTCGTGGACCGCTGCTGGTTTCAGCCGCACATGACCGCGAAAAGGGGACAAGCAGCGATCTCATCACGATTCCTCGGTTTGCTCTCGTCTTTTTACGGTGGGGTTTGCGAGGAAGTGCTCATGCGGCTCGGGGTGATGACCGTTGTCGTGTTTTTCGCCCAGAAGCTCGGGCTTGCAAGCAGCGCCTACTGGCTCGGCATCGCTGTCGCCGCCATCGCGTTCGCTTGCGCCCACCTCCCGGGGAATTACATGACGTATGGAAAAGGCAGCATCGTCACATGCTGGACGCCCGTAATCCCCCTTTTCTATTCTGGAGAGGGGGATTCTGTTGTCGCGCACAGAAAAAAAGCGAGTGTTTTTATAGATTAAACGCAGCTTCAGTGTGTGGCTGCGGTGTCAAAAAACTGCTTGTGTGAAGACAAAGGGGAGTACAGCTTTGAAATATTTCACAAAAGATTGGTATGCCCTTTTTCAGAAATGAAAATCGTCGCTGAAAACGTCTTGATCGAGGAACAACCGGCGTAACGAAAAGAACCCCCCTCCGGGCAGAGGCGGCCAGCCACGGTGGCGTGGCTGGCAGATCCATGTCTGCTTGGAGGGGAGCCTGTTACGAGCGGCGTTTTCTTTTGCTTCCTGAACGTATTTGCTACGTTCCATTTCATCAGCGCTTCGCTTCCTGTCATGTGGGAAACGGGAAGAAAGGGGACGATGCAACGGTGATGCGAGCTGGTGCTTTCACTGCGAGAGCGGTTACGAAATCTGTTTTTCCGAGACGACAGTTTCGCCGTCCTTGCCGAAAGCCGTGATGGAAAACATCTCGCCCTGTTTGACCGGGAGCTGGGCGTACCACAGACGGAAGGGGAACAGCTCGTTGTCGATAATTTCCGCCTGGAGCGCCTTTCCGGTCTTTTCGCTTACGACCATCAGGCTGTCAACTTCCGGGTCGAGAATGACGCCAAACAGCATCGGGAACGGGGAGTCGAACGGGTTTTCTTTTCCATTGGCAATGTATTGCGTGGAAAAGGCAGAATCAGGCAGCGGAACTTCGGAAACAGCGGGGATGGTGTGACTGCCGCCATTTCCCCATTTCCAGCCAAGGATCGTTTTCTTGGCAAATTCGGCGTCAATTATCTGGCTATCCTCGCGAACGAGGAAGAACAATGTGCCTTTATCTGTACTTGCTTCATGAAAAACGGTGCCGATTTCTTCTCGCATGCTTTCGATCGCCTCAAGCGCAGTGGGAGAAGAATCGTCGGTCAGAACATAACTGAAGGTGAAGAGGGTGAGCAAACATAAAAAAAGGGCAATTCGTGTCATAGTGAACTCTCCTGTAAGTGTTTTTCCATGACAGAAAGCTTTTGCTACAGTCTTATTTTACCAACAAATCATCATATAATCCATAGCTTATATGTGTGAATTTGCTGTGAACGGAATTACGGTTTTCTTTTCAGGCAAAACCCCCCTATAATAGAGAGGAATGCTTGTACGAGGGGAAGTTTTCATGAGCGACAAACACGATCAAAAAACGAACAACAAATGGGTCATCCTGGGCTTTGTCGGCTGTGTGCTGGCTTGTGCCGTCTCTATGGTGATTTTCATTTACGTCATGAGAAGCTGACTTGAGGTGCACGCCAAAAAACCGCTCGCCGGACGGGAGCGGTTTTTTGGCGACTTTGCTTACGGCTGCAGGCTTTTCAGCTTTTGCTCGATCTCTTCCAACGACAGTTGATTGAAGTCGGCAAAGCCGACACCTTGCAAGGCGATGGTTTTGCCTTGGTACAGCGGGTACACGCCTTGCCATAGTCCGGTGAGGCTGTGCAGCGACGAACCTTTCACCTTGCGCAAAAACACGAGGTAGTTTCCTTCGCCAAGCGGGCCCGTGTACGTGAGGTTCAGCGAGCTGGAAGTGTCGGGGAGCGGCTCGACGCCTATGCTGAGCACGGTCAGCAAGCGGGGCGATGCGCCCTTGAACACTTTTTTGACGTGCAAGGTTTGGGTGTAATTGACGATTTTGCCCTGGGGGATGCTGCGCCCCGTCGGGTATGATTTATGCGCGCTGTCCATCCAGCCGATGACGATGTAGTCGCTTTGCTGGACAAGCTCTTTGGCGTTTTGGACAGAAGTGATCGGCACATGGAGATGGCCGATGTTCGTTTCGGCGGAAACGGGCAGCATGACGGCGCACAGCAGGATGATGAGGATCAGCAGGCGGTATCGCATGGATAAATATCCCCTCGCTCTTCGTTGTCATGCCGATAGTATGGTCGATAGAGCCAAGGTTCATCCTCTGTTTCCTTTTAGTAGGATAGTAATATTCCGAAAAGTCTAAATAGATGCTATCATTGGGGCGTACTGTGGAATTTGCGTAAAACGTCAAGACTAGGACAAGGAGGGTAACATGAATCAGTTGGTTGTCTTTCGACGCGTCTGTACGTGCTTTCTGCTTTTTGCGCTTGTGTTGCAGCTCGCGGCGTCTCCTGCTTTTGCGAGGGAAGACACCGCCACCAGGGGCGCGCTCGCCGATCACATCGAGAAATACTTGACGGACCTGAAGCGCGACGAGAACAGCGTGGGGCTGTATGCGGGGATTGTCGTCTACGACCTGACGGACAAAACGTATTTGTATCGGCACAACGCCGAGCGCAACTACATTCCCGCCTCGAACATGAAGCTGTTTACCACGGTTGCCGGACTGGATAAGCTCGGGCCGGACTACCAGTGGAAGACGGAGCTTTTCCTGCAAGGAAAGGTCAGTGCGGACGGCGTTTTGCAGGGCGATCTGGTGTTGAAAGGCTACGGCGACCCGACCTTGACGCCAGCGGACTTGCAGCAGATGGCAAGCGTATTGAAGCAGGCCGGGATCAAGCGGATCAACGGCCATTTGCTGCTGGACGAAAGCTACTTCGACGATACGCGCCTTGGCGTCAGTTGGATGTGGGATGATGAGCCGTATGGCTACAGCGCCCAACTGAGCGCTCTTTCTGTGCATAAAAATGTCACGACGTTGACCGTTACACCGGGGAAGGCCGTGAATGCGCCACCGACATTGGCGGTGGAACCGGCTACTACATACGTAAAAGTCATCAACAAGCTGCAGACGGTGGAAGGCAGCGAGTCCAACATCACACTTGAGCGGCCGCGTGGAAAAAACGAGGTTGTGCTGACAGGAACGATTGGGCTTGCCGCCAAACCGTATGAGGAGGATGTCACGCTGGAGGACCCGGCGCTGTTCGTCGGGGATGTCTGGAAAGAGCAACTGCTCGCGCAAGGCATCGGGCTGAATCCGGGCGCAGCCGTGAAAAAGACAGTGGTGCAATCCGGCGTGCCTTTTTCTACCCATCTCTCCAAGCCGCTCGGCGAAGTGATCGTGGAGTTGAACAAGGAGAGCGACAATTTTTACGCCGAAATGCTGCTCAAGACGCTCGGCGCGACGCAAAAAGGGGCGGGCACATTCGCAGCCGGAAGTGAAGCGGTAGCGGACGTCATGAAGCGTGCCGGCATCGACAGCGGCTATCGCCAGGTTGACGGCTCGGGCCTGTCGCGTTTTGACCTGGTTTCAGCCGAGCAGATCGTGCGGCTTTTGGCGTTTGTGCAGCAGCAGAGCTACAGCGTGGAGTTGGAAAAATCGTTGCCAGTCGCGGGCGTCGACGGCACGTTGAAGACCAGAATGCTCGGTACGGCGGCAGCGAAAAACCTCATCGCCAAAACAGGCTCGATGGGCGGCGTCAACAGCCTGTCCGGCTACGTCACGGCGCAAAACGGCCATAAGCTGGCCTTTTCCATCCTGATTAACGGCATTTACAAGTCGAAGTATGCGCGCGACCTGCAAGACTTCGTGGGCACGCTGCTCGCGTCTTATCCGCAGCTCGCCGCCGTGCAAGGGGATCCACCGGAAGCAAACAAAACCTACGCGCTCTCGGCCTTGCTCGATCCGCTGTTCGAGCAGCCGCAGGCAGTCGGCATGACCGCAGGCGTCCTCGTCAAGTCGCTAGACAAAACGGGGGACGCAGCCATTTTGTACGAAAAAGAGGCCGATGCACTGCTCACGCCCGCGTCCAACCTCAAGCTGCTGACGACGGCTGCGGCGCTTTCCCAGCTCGGAGAGGACTACACGTTCAAGACGGAGCTGTACGGGGATGCGCCCGTCGCCAAAAACGGCGTGCAGCGAGGCAATCTGTACGTCAAAGGCTACGGCGATCCATCTCTGCACACCGAAAACGCCCTGAAGGTGCATGAAGGCGTCTCGATTGAAAAAATCGCCGCATGGATCAAAGAGCAAGGAGTCAAAGAGATTCAGGGGAACCTGGTGCTCGACGAAAGCTACTTCGACGCGCAACGGCTCGGTCTGGGCTGGGCCTGGGATGACGAGAGCTACTACTACAACCCGACGCTCGGCGCATTGTCCGTAAACCGCGGCACAGTCATGGTCGAGTACGAGCCTGCCGCAAAAGCCGGAGACGCCGTTTCGTTCAATCTGCTGCCGAAAACGTCCTACGCAGAGGTCATCAACGAAGCGAAAACGGTAGAGCCAGGCCAGGAAAACACGTTTGCCATCGTGCGCGACCGGGGAACGAATACGATTCGCCTGACCGGAAACCTCCCGCTCGACCATCCCGGCGACTACGAGCGCGTGCCTGTGGAGGAGCCTGCGAAATACGTCGGGACGCTGCTCAAGGAAGCGCTGGAGAGCGAGGGCGTCCGCTTCGCTCCGGGCAGCGAGTTGCTCGTTTCGCCTGTGCCTCATACAGCGGTCAAGTGGAACGAATTTGCCTCGCAGCCGTTAAAAGAAATCGTTTCGTACCTGAACAAGAAAAGCGACAACTTTTACGCGGAAATGCTGTTGAAAACGTTAGGCGCCGTGAAAAAAGGCGAAGGCAGCGCGGCAGCAGGCGCACAAGTCGTCCAGGAAGCTGTGCAGGCAATGGGCGGCAAGGCGAATTTTGACATGGTGGACGGCTCCGGGCTGACGCGCTACAACCTCATCTCGGCCCGCCACATCGCCACTGTGCTGGAAGGCATGGCGAAGCAGCCGGCTTTTTCCACTTACGAGGCGTCACTGCCTGTCGCGGGCGTAGACGGTACGTTGAAAAACCGGCTGGTGGAAACGGCCGCCGCCCATAGCCTGCATGCCAAAACCGGGTCGATGACCGGAGTAAACAGCCTGTCCGGCTATCTCACGACGAAAAGCGGCGAGAGGCTGATCGTCTCGATCATCTTCAACGGCTTCGTAGAGGACGAGGACTTTTTCGTCGAGCTGCAGGACCGGATCGTTTCGACTGTCGCCACATACGAATAAACTGTCCGTAAAAGTAGAGAAGCTCCTTTTGCCGCGAAAAGCGCAAGGGGCTTCTCTTTTTCGCGTGCCGCCGTGTCGGCAAGCCGCTCTCTCCGCTACCGGGTCAATGCCTGTGACGGTCGCTGCGGCGCCGACATATTTATATTCAGATGCAGATCGAAAAAACGAAGATCGGGGAGGGAAAGCGAAGGTGAACCCTACACGCTTTCATTGGAAGGGGTTGGAGCAGGTCGCTGCACAGGTCCTTTCTCGCGCGGGCGTCAGGGGAGAAGACGCGCAGCTTGTGGCCCGGTCGCTCGTCCATGCGGATTTGCGCGGAGTCGAATCCCATGGCTTGTCGCGGCTGCCGATCTACGTGCAGCGGATCGAGGCGGGACTGATCGAGCTGACGCAGCCGCCAGCGCTCGTCGTCCGGCAAGGCGCGACCGCCCTCATCGACGGCAAAAATCAGCTCGGCGTTGTCGTCGGAGTAGCGGCGCTGGACGAAGCGAAGCAGCTTGCCCGCCAACACGGCATCGGATTGGCCGGGGTGCGGCATTCCAACCACTTTGGCTCCTGTTCGTACTACGCGGAGCAGGCAGTGGACGAGGGATTGATTTTGCTCGTCTTGTCAAATGCGCCCGCATCCATGGCACCAACCGGAGGGATTGTGCCGTTTTTCGGAACGAATCCGATTGCGATTGGCATTCCGGCTGGCGAGCAGCCGCCTTTTTTGCTCGACATGGCGACGAGTGTGGCTGCGCGCGGCAAAATCGCTCTGGCTGCGAAAAAAGGGAGCGCCATCCCCGAAGACTGGGCGATCGACGCCGACGGCTTGCCCACTCACGATCCGACGAAAGCCTTGCTCGGCTCGCTTTTGCCGATCGGGGGAGCAAAAGGCTACGGACTTGCCATGTTCATTGACATTGTCTGCGGGCTGCTCACGGGCGCGGCGGTCGGCCCCGGCGTGAAAAGCTTGTACGACAACTGGCAAGACCCGCAAGACATCGGACACGTCTTCCTGTGCATCGACGTACAGCGCTTCCTGCCGCTCGATGCATTCAGGCAAAGCATGGACGCATACATTCGCCAAGTCAAAAACGTCCCGACTGCTCCCGGTGTCGCGGAAATTTTGATTCCCGGCGAGATCGAGCAGCGAATCATGACGGCCCGCAAGCAGGACGGCATTCCTTTTCCGCAAACCGTGGTGGAGGAGCTCGCCAAGCTGTGCTCCGCCTATGGAATTGATCTGGCACAGGCAGTCTGTACGGCGTGAGCAATCCTTTTGGCTGTCCATGGTTTCCCGGACATTCTCTCGCACATAGACTGATGTCAGCGGTTTGAAAAGGAGTGAACATCCGATGCAACGCCACATGTGCAAAGGTAAAATCCACCGGGCGACGGTGACGCAGGCCGAGCTGGACTACGTCGGAAGCATTACGATTGACGTGGCCCTGATGAAAGCGGCCGATATCAAGCCCTACGAGATTGTGCAAATTACCAGCCTGCGCAATGCGACGCGCTGGAAAACATACGTTCTGCCGGCAGCAGAAGGAAGCGGGAAAATTTGTCTGAACGGCCCGCCTGCCCACCTGTTTTCCCCAGGCGACATCGTCATTATTTTAAGCATGGGCATGTACGACGAGAGCGAATGCGATCAACTGGTGCCCAAGGTCGTGTTTGTGGATGAACACAATCGCATCACCAAAATCGAAGAGCATCATCTCATTACGAATGGAGAGACTTTGCCATAAAAGCGCCAAACGTAGGAAAATGGGGCAAGCATCAGCACATGGTCCAAGATGAGCTGTTGCGGGAGCACCTGCCCAAGACCCGGCTGTTTTCTCCGGAGGCGTTATGGGAGTACGCGGAAAGCTACAAGCGCGTGATGCTCAAGCCGTCCGGCGGCGGAGGCGGAGCAGGGATCATCCAGTTGACCGACCTGGGCGAAGAGCGCTACCTCGTCCATAGCGGCAATGTGCGGCGGACTATCGAAGGCAAGGAAAAAACCGTGCAGTACGTCCGCTCGCTGTTCCGTCCGAAAAAGTATTTGCTGCAGCCGCGCATTCCGCTCGGCCGGATCAACGGCAAGCCTTTTGACGTGCGCGTGATGCTGCAGCGCACTGGCAAAGCTTCGCCCTGGATCATCACGGGCTGGGTGGCAAAGCTCGCTGGACCAGGCTTCGTCGTCACGAACGTGGCGCGCAGCAGGGGAAAGGTGCTGCCGCTTCGCACCGCGATTCGCCAGTCCAACGTCGCGGCCGGACCGGATTTGCTCAGGGAGATCAGAAGCGTGTCGCTTGCGGTCGGACATTGCTTGGGCAAAGCGTACCCGACCTTGCGGGAAATCGGCTTGGATATGGGTATCGACATTCACGGGAAGCCGTGGATTATCGAAGCGAATTTTCGCCCGTCGCTGTCCTTGTTTCAACAGCTTTTGGACCAGACTTTTTACAGACGCATTTTGGCCATGCGAAAACGATGAGCGGATAACCACCTAGTCGGGTGCAGCCAGAAAAGCGACAGGTGGTTATCCCATCGCTTTTCTGGCGTGGACAAGCCGATTTCCGGGATTGGCTGGCCGGGCCT
Organism: Brevibacillus sp. FW301-21C12A; assembly: GCF_058788915.1. NCBI lineage: Bacteria > Bacillati > Bacillota > Bacilli > Caryophanales > Paenibacillaceae > Brevibacillus > Brevibacillus sp. FW301-21C12A. The sequence goes on along the minus strand of NZ_JBYTBG010000034.1, from coordinate 27,144 downwards.
TGCGCAAGCTGTCGCAATGCACTTGCTATTGCGAAAAAAGGAGAAGCACTGGCGTATTATATCAAAAGTTGATAGAATGCCTCTCATTATGGAGGGAGGTAGTATGTTCGACAATGACAACAATGTCTAAAAAAGAATGGATGCTCATCAGCTTTATGCTCTTCTCCATGTTTTTCGGGGCAGGCAATCTGATTTTTCCGCCTTATCTCGGTCAGGAAGCAGGCTCGCTTGTCTGGTCTTCGCTGCTCGGCTTTGTTTTATCGGCCGTCGGCTTGCCGATTCTCGGCGTGGTGGCGGTGGCAAAAGCTGGCAGCTTCCACAGCCTGGCGAGCCGGGTTCATCCCGTTTTTGCTCTTATTTTTCCGTTTTTGATTTACGTTTCGATTGGGCCTGCGCTCGCGATTCCGCGTGCGGGAAGCCTTGCCTTCGAGATGGGGATGGCTCCGTTTTTGCCTGAACCGCTGGTTGCCTCCAAACTCAGCCTGTTCGTGTACACGGTCGTCTTTTTTCTGATCGTCTTCTGGCTGAGCCTGTCTCCTTCCAAGCTCGTCGATCGCTTTGGAAAGCTGCTGACACCGGCTTTGCTGGCCTTGATCGCGCTGATTTACGTGAAAAGTCTGGTGACGCCGCTCGGAGCGATGGGGACGCCGACAGGGAAGTACGGCACCAATCCGATTGTCCAAGGGTTTCTGGACGGGTATTTGACGATGGATGCGCTGGCCGCACTTGTGTTTGGCATCGTCATCGCCAACACGTTGCGCGCCAAAGGGATTACCGACACGAAGAAGCTGTCGGCGAGCATGATCCGCGCGGGGATCGGGGCAGGGCTATTGCTCACAGTCATCTACGTGATTTTGGGGATCATGGGCGCTTCCGCCGCTTCGCTGGGCAAGGCGGAAAATGGCGCACAGCTTTTGGCGAACATGATGAATCAGTTGTTCGGGTCGAGCGGAACGTTGATTCTCGGCGTGATCTTCACCGTCGCGTGCCTCTGTGTGTCGATTGGCCTTGTGACCTCGTGCAGCCAATATTTTCATGGGCTGTTCGGCGGCTTGCCGTACAAAGGATGGGTGACGGTGCTCAGCGTCTTGAGCATGATCGTGGCGAACATGGGGCTGACGCAAATTTTGACCGTATCCGTACCCGTGCTCGGCGCGATTTATCCGGTTGCGATCGTTCTTATTTTGCTCGCGCTGGTGGAGCGGTTCATTCCGGCGACTTCGCTCGTCTACATCACGACAGTTGGGGTCGTCGCGCTGTTCGGGCTGGCCGATTTGGTCAATGTCTTGTTCCTCGCTCGCGGGTGGGATGGCGTGCTGACGGCTTTGCCGTTTTACAAGGAGGGCGCTGGTTGGCTGCTGCCTGCCTTGATCGCTGTTGCGGTCGGCATGGTTTTGGATATGTGGAAAAGAGCTTTGCGTCCACACGGGAAAACGACTTCCCAACCCGATTAATAGGGGCATGGCTGGCAAAAGAGCTTCGCACAAGCGGGGCTCTTTGTTTTTGCCTGATGCAACACCGTTACTTTTTCCCGGGCTTGCTCGTAGTAAAAGAGTACGGAAAGAGAAGGAGGCTATCATGCGCTTTGACACTCTCATGACGATCGCTGTCGTGCTTGTGCTGACATCCTGTTACTGTTATTTGTGGAAATGGCTGCGTTCCAAAACGTCCGGTTGATCCGGGCGTTTTTCTTTTGCCAACAGGCCGTTTCGTCCAATTCCATGCGGACAGACAGGATAAAAGTGGCATGAATGGGGCAAAATTTCCCTAACTCATTTCACAGCTTGACTCATTCCGGGGGGAAGCGTGACTGTTTGGGAATCAGGGGGTGGGGGTGTGAGCCGGAACGCGCGAAAATGGTGGAGATCGCACAAGCAAAGGGTCCAGCAACAGCAGGCAGTGCCTTCGCATACGCCTTTGCACAGGGAGCTTGCCGAGAACGAGCAGCAACTGCGCGCTCTTTATGCCAATTGCGCCGATGTGGTTTTCCGCTCTTTTCGCATCGGAGGATCGACCCGGGCGCTTGCGATCTACATCCAAGGCTTGACGAACAACGAGGAGCTGGAGCGCACCGTCTTGTCCGTGCTGATGAAGACGAAGCTGCCGAAGGATTCGGCGATCAGCAAGCTGCTGGACAATGTTGTGTCCGTATCGAAAACGCATGAGCTGGCGACCTTCGAGGACTGTCTGGAATCTGTCGCAAACGGCTATCCGATCCTGTTGATCGATCAGCAGCAGCGCGCTCTTTCCTTTGGCCTGGCACGATGGGAAAAAAGGCAAATCGAGGAGCCGATGGCCGAAGTAGTCGTCCGCGGCCCGCGCGAGGGCTTCACCGAATCGCTTCAGGTCAATACGGCGCTGCTGCGGCGGCTCATCAAGACGCCGGCATTGAAAATGGAGCAAATGCAGATTGGCGGCTACACGAAGACGCAAGTCGTGCTCGCGTACGTGGACGGGCTTGTGGACGCGGATTTGGTCACGGAAGTACGGGCGAGGCTGAACCGGATCGACATCGACGGCGTGCTGGAGAGCGGGTATATCGAGGAGATGATCGAAGACTATCCCGCTTCGCCCTTCCCGCAAATTTTGACGACGGAGCGCCCGGATGTGACGTGCGGCAACTTGCTGGAGGGCCGGATCGCCATTCTCGTAGACGGCACGCCGTTTGTGATGATTGCGCCGACGACGCTGTTCTCCCTGCTGCAATCGAGCGAGGACTACTACCAACGGTCGATTGCGAGTACTGCGATTCGCTGGCTCCGCTACTTGTTCACGGTGATTTCCTTTTTGCTGCCTTCGCTGTACGTGGCGCTGATTACGTACCACCACGAAATGGTGCCAACCTCTCTGTTAATCAGCATGGCGGCGTCCCGCGAGTCCGTGCCTTTTCCTGCCCTGGTCGAAGCGCTCCTGTTGGAGATTACATTCGAGGCGCTGCGGGAAGCTGGCGTCCGGCTGCCCAAACAGGCAGGTGCCGCTGTCAGTATCGTGGGCGCGCTCGTCATCGGTCAGGCTGCCGTACAGGCGGGGCTGGTTTCCGCTCCGATGGTCATTGTCGTCGCCATTACCGGGATCGCTTCCTTTATGATTCCGCACTACATCGCAGGCATCTCGATTCGGCTGCTGCGCTTTCCCATGATGTTTCTCGCGGGCACGCTCGGGCTGTTGGGGATTATGCTCGGCATCATCGTCACCGTCATTCATTTGAGTACGATTCGCTCTTTAGGGGTTCCTTATTTGACGCCAGTCGGGCCGATGAAGTTTTCGGAGTGGAAAGACACCATCGTCCGCGCGCCGTGGTGGATGATGAACGAGCGACCGCACCTGACTGGCGATTATCAAAAAATAAGGCAGGGGGCCGACCAGAAGCCAGGTCCGGAAAAAGGGGGAGATCCTGCTTGAAATGGGGCCAGATTGTCACGATGAGCGCCTTTGCCTGTATCCTGTTCGCGTTCGAATGGCCGCGTCTTTCGCGCTTGCCGAGGCGGGACAAGGCGTCCTTCATCACTCTGCTGTTCACAGGCTGGGTTTTGTCGTTGCTGGATTTGCCGAACTTGCCGGGGCCGACTACGCTCATCAATGCGATTTTCAAGCCGCTAGGTCAATTTCTGGAGTAAAAAAGGGTGGGGCGTTTGCTAGAACAGGGAAAAATCTCTTCCGCTCAGATGGGCAAAATGGTCTTTTTAGCCATCGTGGCCTCGGCTGTGACTGTGGTGCCGAGCTACACGGGCAAATACGCGGAAAACGACTTGTGGCTGTCGCCTTTCTTGGCATCGCTAATCGGATTTTTTACGGTGTACATCGCGTTTGCATTGAACAGGCTGTATCCGCAGCAAACGGTGATCCAGTACAGCACAGATATCATCGGCAAAGTCCCGGGAAAAATTTTCGGACTGCTTCTTTTGTTTTTTTACGTTCACATGACGGGCCTGATCGCCAGAGGCTATGCCGAGTTCATCATCGGGAACTTTTTGCCGCAAACGCCGATCAGCGTCGTCATTCTCACGATGATAGCCGTGTGCGCGTATGCCGTAAGGGCAGGGTTAGAGGTGATCGGCAGGACAGCGCAAGGCTTTTTCTTGCTCTTCCTGTTTCCGTTGCTCCTGATGCCGTTTTTGCTCCAGGACATGCACTTCGAGTTTCTGTTCCCGATGTTTGAACGCGGCTTGCTGCCGTCGGTGAAAGGGGCGCTGATTCCCCAAGGCTACTTCAGCGAAGTTTTCCTGATGTCGTTTTTGCTTCCGTATGTGACGAACCGGGACAAAAGCATGCGCGCAGGAATGCTCGTCATCCTCGGGATCGCCTTGCTATTGACCTGTATCAATTTTTTCATCCTGCTCGTCTTCGGGCGGCAGGCGGCGGATTACATGTACCCGGTCATGGTCGCCTTTCGCTACATCAGCATTGCGGACTTCTTTGAAAATCTGGACTCGGTGGTCATGACCGTCTGGATTTTGGGGATGTACGTCAAAATCAGCGTGTTTTACTACGCCACTGTGCTGGGGACGAGCCAGTGGCTGGAGCTATCAGATTATCGCCCGATTGTCATTCCGATCGGGATGCTCATTGCGGCGCTCAGCTTCTGGTCGATGCCGAATCTGAACGAGGCAGGCCGCTTCGACATTGTCGCGTTCCCTTTTTACGGCCCGCTCATGCAGACAATTTGCCCGTTGCTGCTGCTCGGCTTCGCCTATTGGCGCAAAAAAGGCAAGCAGCAAAGCCAAGCCCAAATAGCCGCGGTGTCCGGCAGTGCCCATTCCGAAAAGCAAGAAGGATGAGGAACCATGCTCGAAACGGGAAAAATATCAGCCTTGCAGATGGGGATGATGATGTATCCAGTCCTCGTGTCCACAGCGATGCTTGTCGGACCAAGCATCATGGCACAGCACGCGCAAAACGACTTGTGGCTCACTCCGCTATGGGCTTCGCTTATCGGTTTTTTCAGCGTGTGGATTGCGATCCATCTCAACAAGCGCTTCCCCGGCATGTCGGTCATCGAACATGCGCGGGAAATTACCGGAAAAGTTCCTGCGGCAGTCCTCGGCTTCTTGTACTTGTACTTTTTGCTGCAAGTAAACGGCATCATCGTGCGGGAGTATGCGGATTTTATCGCCTTGTTCCTGCAGGAAACCCCGCTTGGCGTCATCTCGTCCGCCCTGATCTTCGTCTGTTCGCTCGCGGTAAAAGGCGGCATCGAGGTGCTGGGGCGGACGGCGCAAGTGTTTTTCCCGGTGTTCATCCTCCCGCTGCTGCTGATGATCGGCCTTGTTTTTCCCGCTCTGGACCCTGGCAACCTGTTTCCGATTTTGGACAACGGGGTGTTGCCGTCGATGAAAGGAGCGGTCACGCCGCTTGGCTGGTTCACCGAGGTGTTTCTGATTTCCTACCTGCTGCCCTTCCTGTCCAACCGCAGGCAAGGTACGCGGTCGGCCTTTTTCGTAGTGGCCGGCGCCATGCTGACGATGACGATCGCGAATTTGGTCACGCTGTTTTTGATGGGGGACGCGCTCGGCAACATCTTGTTTCCGATTATGGATACGGCCAAGTATGTGAACGTCGCCGATTTTTTTGAGAATATGGAATCGGCCGTCATGGCGATCTGGGTTATCGGCGCTTTCGTCAAAGTCTCGATGTTTTACTACGCGACCGTGCTCGGCACCGCGCAATGGCTGAACCTGACTACTTACCAGCCGCTCATTTTGCCGAGCGGAGTGTTGACGGTGATATTCAGCTTTTGGGGCATTCCGAGCTTCTCCATGCTCGGAGATGTCACCACGTTTGCGATTCCGGCCTTGCTGACGCTGTTCTTTTGCTTCATTCCGGCGGGGCTGCTCGTCTGGGCGATCATGCGCGGGAAGCGCAGCAAGACAGAGGAGGCAGAATCCGGGTGAGGGCGCGAGGGAGCGTGTTAATTTTGTTGGCCTGTTGTGTGTTGCTTGGCGGCTGCTGGGATCGGACGGAGATCAACGACCTTGCGATTATTACTGCGGCTGCTGTGGACAAGGGGGGAGCGGGCGAGATTGTGTTGAGCATCCAGGTGCTTATCCCGCGAGCGGTGGGGGAAGGCGGGCTCGGCGGACCGACCATGAGCGCGGATCGCGAGCTGACGACCGTGCTGAGCGGAAAAGGGATCAATATTGCCGATGCGATGTCCAAGGTTCAGGCCAAGCTTTCCCGCAAAGTTTTTTGGGGGCATTGCAAAATCTACTTGTTTGGAGAAGCGGTTGCCAAAGAAGGGATTGCCGATCATATCGATTTTCTCGTGCGCCATCCGGAGCCGCGCAACCGGGCCTATCTGTACATCTCCAAAGGAAAAGCAATGGAAATTCTCGGGATTAAAACCTTGCTGGAGCGTTCCACGGCGGAAGCGCTGCGGGAATACGCGACTCTGCACATCGGCATGGCCGTGACCTTGGTTGATTTTCGAAACATGCTCAATGGAGAAGCCCGGGCTGTGGCCCTTCCCTATATTCAAAAAGGGAGCAAGCTGGACGAGCAGGCGCAAATCCAGGAAAACTCGCTCTTGATGGGAACGGCCATCTTCCGCAACGATAAAATGATTGGCGCGCTGACGACAAAGGCCACAAGAGGTTTGCTCTGGCTGCGAAACGAGATCATCCGCGCATCCGTCAGCGTCAACATTCCGGGGGGACAAGGGCTTATATCGGTCATCCCGCTTCGGGCTACGACGAAGCTGGTTCCGAAGATCGAGAATGGGAAGTGGTCCATCCTGGTCAAAATTGATACGGAGGGCGACGTCGTCGAAAACGGAACGCGGCTGAACATGATGGATCTGAGCAGCATCGCGCTCGTGGAAAAAGCGGTCGAAAACGAAATACGCTCCCGCGTCAGCCTGGCGTTGTTTTATTTGCAAAAGGAGCTGCACGCGGATGTGACCAACTTTGCCGCCGCTTTTCATCGGAAGTACCCGCAACAATGGGACGAAGTCAAACAAAGCTGGGACGAAATCTACCCGCAGGTCGAGGTGAGCACGAAGATTCACGCTGCGATCCGCCGCCCGGGACTGACCTCGGAATCGGTGGGCTATCCGGCAAGCCAAGAAAAACGGTAGTCGCGCACGTCAAGCGACGGTTGCAAGCAGCAAAAGAGGCTGGAACCAGCATGCTCGCAGGAGGTGGATGAAATGAACGGGAGATGGATGGATTTTTTAATAGGCTCGTTTGTAGGAACGCTCGTTGCAGGCATCCTGTTTGCGCTGCTGGCGTTTTTCACGTTTCGTCCTGCGGTGCAGTGGCTGCTCGGGCGCTTTATGAAGCGATTGATGTCGGACCGCTATCCGGAAAATATTTTCGAGATGGTGTCGGCATTGACCAAGGTCAGTCCGCGCTACGTCGTGGAAAACAGCTTGCGTGCGACGACAGGGCAGGCGATTGAACGGCCATTCGGCAGTCCGCGCAAATTTCTGAACTTCGACGGGCTGATCTTTTCCCCGGCCCAGCTTGCGGTGCTGCCGGCTGACGAGGACGCCGAGGTCGACATGAAAATCACGATCGGACCGAAGGCAAAACGGCCGCTGACCCTCGATATCCCGCTCCTGTCTGGGGCCATGGGCTTTGGCATCGGCATCAGCGAGAGCGTGAAGATTGCGATCGCCAAAGGAACGGCGGCTGTCGGCAGCGTGAGCAATACGGGAGAAGGGCCGCTTTTGCCAGAGGAAAGAAAATACGCCAAGTATCTCATCATTCAATACAATTCCGGCACGTGGTCCAAGGAGCCGGAGACGCTGCGGCAGGCAGACGCCATTGAAATTCACTTCGGGCAAGGCGCGACGGCGGCAGCGGCCAGCTTTATCCCCGGTGAATACATAACGGGCAAGGCAAGCCAACTGATGGGGGTGGAGGGCGAGGAAATGGTCGTCATTCCTTCGCGCCAGCCGGAGGTCAACAGCCCGGAAGACTTGCGCAAGCTGGTCGACAAGCTGCGCGCGATCACAGACGGAGTTCCGATTGGCGTGAAAATATGCGCCAGCGCTGTGTTGGAGCAGGATTTGGAAATTGCCATCCAGGCTGGCGTCGATTTCATCAGCATTGACGGGGGGCAGGCAGGGACGAAGGGCGGCCCGCCGATTTTGGAGGATGACTTCGGCTTGCCGACGATTTACGCCTTGTGCCGGGCCGTCCAATACTTGAAGGAGAGAGGGGTCAAAGACCGCATCTCGCTTTTGTCAGGTGGCGGCTACACGACCCCTGGCGAGTGTCTGAAGGCGATTGCGCTGGGGGCGGATGGCATTTTTATGGGAACGGCCATGCTGTGGGCGATGACCCACGATCAGGTGACAAAGGCGATCCCGTGGGAGCCGCCGACAGAGCTGACGAATTACCCGGGAAAGCTGAAGGACAAATTCAACGCCGAGCAAGCAAGCAAATACTTGGCGAATTTTTTCCTTTCTTTTGTAGACGAAATGGAAATTGCCATACTCGCCCTGGGAAAAACTTCGTTACGTGATGTGACAGCAGACGACCTCGTAGCGCTTGATGAGTTGACGAGCAAAGTGACGAAAGTACCGCTCGCCTTCCATTCTTCTGCGGAAAGTTGAACAAACATGACGATGGCTGGCGACGTTGGGGAGGGATTCATATGAACCAGGGAATCATTCCAATCAGGGAAAAGCGACAACAGAAAGGCTGGAGGATGACGCAGACGTGGGAGCATTTGCTGTTTGCGCACTGGGCCGTTTCGCCCGAGGCGATCCGCAGCCTGATTCCGGCAGGCCTGGAACTGGATACGTATGACGGGCACGCCTGGATCAGCGTCATTCCGTTTCTGCTCACCAGAGTCCGTCTCCGCCGCCTGTTTCCAGTCCCGTATGTCACGACCTTCCCCGAGATCAATGTGCGAACATATGTGAGGGCAGGCTCCACACGAGGCGTTTACTTTTTGTCGCTGGATACTTCTCATTTGCTCGTGACGAAAATCGCCGAGTACTGGTATCGGCTGCCCTATTATCATACGAAGATGGATCTTCTGGTTCACGCTGACCGCATTGATTTTCAGTCGGAGCGGTTTTCGGCAGGAGCGGATGCGGCTGCATTTCGCGGCAGCTACTGGCCTGTATCCGAGCCGGCCCTCGCCCGCGCCGGTACGCTGGAGCACTGGCTGACCGAACGCTATACGCTGTTTTGCCAGTGCAAGAAAACAAACGGACTTTATTATGCCAACGTGTTCCATGAGCCGTGGATGCTGCAGCGGGCCGACGCGCATATCCGCGAAAACTCCATGCTCGCCCCGTTCGCGCTGCCGATCAGCGAGAAGCCTGATCTGCTCGTGTACGCGCGCGGGGTCGAGAGCTTCATCTGGCCGCTAGCGAAACTCTCGCCCTTCGAAGGGGAAAGGAGCCGATGAAGCGGCTTGCTTTCCTTTTTTGCCTGTGCGCAGGTCTGCTTGGCGGGTGCTGGGACCGCGTGGAGATAAACGATGTCGCACTCGTGACCGCTGCCGCCATCGACTGGTCATCGCCAAACGATATCGAACTGTCGATTCAGGTGTTCATCCCGCGCTCGCTCAGCGAGGGAAGCGGAGCAGGGAACGCGATGACGCTCATTCGCACGGCAAAAGGGGTCAATATTGCCGATGCGATGTCCAAAGTGCAGTTGAAAATACCGCGGAAAGTGTTCTGGGGCCATTGCAAGGTGTATATTTACGGGCAAGCGCTCGCCCGGCACGGCTTGAAGGAGTACGTCGACTATTACGCCCGTCACCCCGAGCCGCGCAACCGGGCTTTCGTGTACGTGAGCAGGGGACAAGCCCGCGAAGTTCTGGAGATGCTGCCGCCGCTCGAACGATACTCCGCCGAAGTAGTCCGCAAGCTGTCTGACATGAATGTCGGGCTATCGGTCACTCTGCTCGATTTGCAAAAAATGTTTGCCGCAAGAACAGAGGCGGCCGCCTTGCCGATGATCGACATCATGAAGCCGCCGAAGAAAGGACAGCCGAAGAAGACAAGCCCGTATTTGTCGGGTACGGCTGTCTTTCAAAATGGCAAGATGATCGGTCTTTTGTCTGACCGGACGACGAGAGGGGTACTCTGGCTGAGGAATGAAGTCCCCAACACGACGGTGACGGTCAAGCTCAAACAGGAACACGGATTCGTCTCGTTAAACCCGATTCGCGAGGTGACCAAGCTGACGCCGCGGATCGAAAACGGGAAATGGAAGATGCTCGTGGATATCGACACGGAGAGAGACATCGTGCAAAACGGCACCAGGCTGACCTTGAACAATCCCCAGCAGATCGCGATGGTCGAGGAAGCGCTGCGCGAAGATATCAAAACGAGAGTCCGGCTCGCGCTCAAACAGGTGCAAAAGGAATTAAAGGCAGATATACTGAACTTCGCCCAGCAGTTTCATCGCAACTATCCAAAAGAGTTTGCGGCAGTGCGAGCGGACTGGAATCAGGTGTTTTCCGATATCGAGGTAGATATAAACGTGAAGGCTTTTGTCAGGCGGCCTGGGCTGATCGCCGTTCCTGGCGGCCTCCCGCATTCCGAGGTGCAGCACTAAGAAATGACCGAAAGCCAGGCTGGGCAAACGACCCCTTCTGGATGCGCCAATAAAATAAAGAAAGCAGGCGGATGCCGCGGCGCCATCCGCCTTTTTGTACAGATAAGAATTTAGAAGATTCTTACCCAGTAAAAGGGCAACTAAGACTGCGCCAAGTTTTCTAACATGCAGGGTTGCCTGTTGCTGTACGGATCTGTAAGATAAGGATGACACTTGTCCAATAAAACAGGGAGGATCTGGTAGTTTCTATGGGCCGAAAAGAACGAATAGCAGAGCTTGACCTCATTCGCGCCTTTGCCTTTCTCGCGGTCGTCTATCAGCATGTGATCGGCGTCTTTATCAGGGAAAAAGGGTTGAGCGAGCAAGCGGCTATCGTATATGGAATGTTGTTTCATCTGCTAAAATTCGCCGTTCCGGCATTTATTTTTATTACCGGACTGGTCTTGTTTTACAACTATTACGAAAAAGTCAACTACTTTTCTTTCATGCGCAAGCGGGTAACGGAAATTTTGGTGCCGTACGGGATTTGGTCGGCCATCTACCTGGCTGTGCAGACGAAGCCGCTGGGCGAGGGCAGCGCCTTTTTGTGGACAATCGCCAAAAAGCTCGTGACGGGAACTGCGTCCTATCACTTGTGGTTTGTCGTGATGATCTTCCAGTTTTATTTGCTCTATCCGCTGTGGCAAAAGCTGTTTCGATTTTTGCATCGCCTGGTCACGGGCCGCCTCCGCCTTCTTGCGGTCGGAGCGGTTGCCGGGGGCGTGTATGCGGGCTTGATGTGGTTTTCCGCCCGCTATATTCCGGCGCACCCTGGCGAATTTACCGGGGGCTGGCTGGAAGCGTACTTTATCAAGTACCGCGATCGCAACAGCTTCTACTACTTCTTTTACTTTTTGCTCGGCGGTGTGGCTGCCGTGGCCCTGCCGGCTTTCAGGGACAGTCTGCGCAAGCGCTGGCCGCTGACCGCGACGGCGTTTTGCCTGCTGTACGCCTGGATTGGCTACGAGCTGTTCCGCGACTCTAACAGCGGCACTATCAATTTGAATGTCGCGACCTCCTTGAAGCCGTCCATGTTTTTGTACACCGTCGCTTCGCTCTTGGGCGTGTACGGCCTGGCGCTCTGGCTCGGGAAAAAGAAAGCGGCTTGGACGCACTGGCTCGGGCTTGTCGGAAAGTATTCGTACGGCGCGTATTTGATGCACGCATTGATCCTCACCTACTTGATGAAGGGGCTGCGCGCGATTGGCCTGTTTCACACCGGGATCATCGGCAGCCTGGTCGTTTTTGCCATCTGTGCGGCCGGCTCGTTTTTGCTGTCGTACGGGTTGGGCAAACTGCCATTTGGCGCCTTGCTCGTGGGCGCAGCCGAGAAAAAACGGGCGAGCGAGCCTGTGCAAAAGCAACTGCAAAACGCCGGGTAGCCGAAAGAGAGAAAACGTTTGGCGGATCGCAGGCAGCAGTTGCAGCCATTAGCCTGAAAAAAGCGCGACATTTTTTCACAGTAAAAGGAATTGGGGCAGGGCGAATGGAAAAGAGTAGGAGCACGAAGGGAGGAAAAGATAACGCTTGCTGTTCGCCTACATTCAGTTGGCCCTATCAATGGCATTGGTAGGCATGAACATTTCCATCGGAAAGGAAATCGTTTCGCACGTCCCTGTCTTTTTGTTTTCCGAGCTGCGCTTTTTGCTCGCGATGGTCATTTTGCTGCCGCTGCTGGCTTTGCGCGGCGAGTGGAAGACATCGTGGAAAAAGGAAGAGGGAAGCGTCCTGTTCTGGCAGTCGTTTTTCGGCGTGTTTCTGTTCAGTATTTGCATGCTGTACGGCGTCCGATGGACTACCGCGACGGCAGCAGGGATCATTACCAGCACCGTCCCGGCCTGCATCGCTCTTTTTTCCTTCTGGCTTTTGAAGGAAAAGCTTCAGGTGAACAATGTCGTGGCGATCATTCTCTCGGTATGCGGCATCGCCCTGATTACGTTTACGGGCGGAGCAGGGGCACAGACGCTGGCGAGCATGCTCGGCAACCTGCTCGTCTTTTTGGCAGTCGTGAGCGAAGCGCTGTTCACCATTTTCGCCAAGCGGCTGTCGGGCAAAATCACGCCGTTTCAAATGACGGCTGCGATCAATGTCATCAGCTTCGCCATGTTTTTGCCGTTTGCCGTCTGGGAGGGCATCCGCTTTGACTGGGGACTGGTTCCCGCCCATATTTGGTGGCTGCTCGTCTACTATGCCGTGACGGCCAGCGTCCTGTCGTTCTTTTTCTGGTACAACGGAGTCGCCAAGGTCGAGGCGTCCAAGGCCGGCTTGTTTACCGGGATGATGCCGATCAGCGCGGCACTCGTCGCCGTGCTGTTTTTAAACGAAGCGTTCACCTGGCTGCATGGCATCGGCATGCTGCTCGTGCTTGCCTCCATTTTCGTCGGCACGCAGCAGACAAGGCAAAAAGGCACAACGCTGGAACGGTAATCGCATCGCCATGAACCTGCCGGGCTGGTCGTCCTCTTTGGAAACAAGAAGCGGCAGCTTGCCCATAGCAAAAAAAGCGCTTTGGCTTCCGGGCCAAAACGCTTTTTTATTACTCCAACCTCTTTATTTAGCCAAGGCTTTTTCCAAATCCTTGACGCCGTTGTAGATCAAATCGAACAAGTCGTCGATGTTGCCTTCCTCGATGCAAGAGAAGGCGATGCGCAGATCGGTTTGGCCGAGGGCGATTGTGCCTACGCCGTATTGATCCAGGAGATGCTGGCGGAGTATTTCCGCATCGACGGTTTTCAGCTTGAGGCACATGAAGTAGCCGGAGTTGAACGGATAGTAGCTCCACGCGTCGTCGTATTTTCCGCTGTCGAGCAACTGCTTCACGCGGTTGGCGCGGCCTTTCATGATTTCGTACTTCTCCTGCTTCTGCGCCTTGAACTCCGGAGAGGTGAGGGCGTGCAGGACGAACGTTTGCGATGGGTGCGCTCCGCTGGAGATCGTGGCGCGGATGATGCCCAACGTCTTTTGTTCCAGCGCGGCCAAAAGGTCGCTGGAAGGAGCGGCGTATGTGATGAAGCCCACGCGGAAGCCCCACACGTACTCTTCCTTGGTCGCTCCGTCGACTTTTACAGGAAGAATGCGCGGATGCACGTTGTAGAGGCTTGGGAAAAGCGACTCGTGCAGGGAGTCTTCAAAGAACAGGCCAAAGTACGCATCGTCTGTCACCGCTACGATGTTGATGCCAGCTTCTGCGCCTTCCTTGAGAGCTGCGACGATTTGACGGCCTTCCTCTGCGCCGGGCGTATAGCCTGTCGGGTTGTTCGGGAAGTTCAGGACGACAATCGCCTTTCCTTTATCTTTTTGCGCCAGGATCGCATCGCGCAATCCGGTGGCATTAAATTTCATTTCGTCGTTATACAATGGATAGTAGACCATTTCGGCACCACGGCGGATGGAGAAGGTCAGCTCGTAGTTTTCCCAGTTCTTGTCCGGGATAATCACGCTGTCTCCGCTGTCTGCGAACAGGTCGGCCACGATGCTGAGCCCGTGCGTCAGAGCGTTGGTGACGATCGGGTTGCTGAAGGAATAGTTTGCCAGAGCAGGTTGTTCCTCGATCATTTTTTGCCGCCATGCTGCGCGCAACTCAGGCTTTCCGGCAGGAGGAGCGTACTCATACAAATCTTTTGGCTGGAAGGCAGACAGGTTGTCTTGAATCACCTTCAGATGCATAGGTTGTCCGTTTTCCAGCGCGATGCCGATGGTGGCGTTGTATTTTTTCGCTTTTGCTTTCGCTTCAGCCGATTGGCTCAGGATGCCCTCTTTTGGAAAGTAAATCAGCTTGCCGATGTTGGACAGCATGTCAAAAACGTGTGGATTTTCCCGCTGAATCGTGTCATTCAGCTGTGATGCCAGTGAATGCATGGTAGCCTCCCTCTTCCTTTGGAACATCTGTTTATCATCATCAATAAAGATAGCGCATCTACATGCATTTGTCATCTAGCAGGCGGGGATTTTTCAGATTTTTGCACGGATTCCTTTGACAAGGAACGAAAAGCTTTGCTACGGTGTAAGCACATATAGGGGCAGGGGGGATTGTACGATGGCAGAACGGACGATCGTACGACTTGGCGATCCGGTTTTGCGCGAAAGGTCACGACGAATTTCATCCATGACTCCTCATACAGAAATGATCGCGGAAGACATGAAGCAGACGCTTTACGCGAAAAAAGGACGGGCCGGACTGTCGGCCGTACAGATCGGCGTACCGCTGCGGCTGATTGTCATTGACTGCGGCAGCGGCCTGATCGAGCTGATTAACCCCGAAATTGTGGAAATGAGCGGCGTGCAGGTTGGCCCGGAGGCTTGCCTGTCCATCCCCGGCGTCGTCGGAATTGTCAGCCGCTCGCGCTACGTCAAAGTGAAGTCGCAAAACCGCAGGGGCGAGCCGACCGTGCTGGAAGCGGAAGATTTTCTCGCCCGCTGCGTGCAGCATGAAATCGACCATCTCGAAGGCGTTTTGTTCATCGACCACGTCGAAGCTCTGTACTCTGCCAAAACCGGAAAGCCGCTCAGGCAAAAGGAAGCCAACGCCATTTTGGCCTACAGAAGAGAGACGTACCGCAAAGCATAGAAACCGTTTGGCGACAGCAAGGAGAATGACAAATGAAGCGTTGGAACATCGTACTGACAGGATTCGGAACAGTAGGCAAGCAGATTGCGCGGCTTCTTGCGCAGCGCCAGGACAGGTACCGCAAGCTGTACCAGGCAGACGTCCGGCTGGTGGGGGTCGCCAGGTCGGCTTGTGCGCTCTACGATCCTGAAGGGCTTGCAAACGAACAGATTGAGTCGTTGACGCAGTCCAAGCAGCCCGCTCATCCGGCATGGGAGGCAGAAAAGTGGCTGTCGACCGTAGCAGCGGACGTGCTGATCGAGGCAGGCCCGTCTGATGCCCGGACAGGGGGGCCAGGGCTTCGCTACATCCGTCAGGCGCTTGCAGGCGGCATGCACGCGATCGCCGTGTCCAAAGGCGCGCTCGTCGTCGACTACGCCGGCTTGTCTGCCCTGGCGAAAGCAAAAGGCGTGCAGTTAAAAATCAGCGGCGCAACAGCGGCCGCCCTGCCGACGATCGACCTGTTCAGCTACAATCTGGCGGGCTGTGAAATCAAGCATGTGGAAGGCATTTTTACCGGAACGACCAACTTTGTCTTGACAAGCGTCATGGAGGAAGGCGTCACGAGCGAGGAAGCGATTCGCCGGGCGCAGCAAATGGGCATCGCCGAGCCGGACCCGACCTACGACATCGACGGCTGGGATACGGCCTCGAAAATCGCGATTTTGGCCAACGCCGTGTTCGACGCCAGGCTGAAGCTCTCCGATATCCCGCGGGCGAGCGTTCGCGACCTGTCTCCCGCCCAAATCGCCGAGTGGAAACGCGCCGGACGGGTGCCGAAGCTGATCGGCACGATCCGGCCGACAGCAGACGGCGTAGCGGCAGCGGTTGAGCTTGTCGCAGTCGATGCGATGCATCCTTTTGCCCAAGTAAAAGGGACGACGAAAGCGATCCGCGTGGAAACAGACGTCATGGGCGAACTGATGGTCGTGGGCGGGAAGTCGGACCCGGCAGCAGCGGCGGCGGCAGCACTGAAAGACCTGGAACATATCATGAGTAGACACGGCGCTGTCTGACAGCGGCAGCTTCCTTGCGCCGCTTCCAGCGATCGGCAGGAATGACCCGGTTTGTTTTTCGCGCATACTAGGGACGTACCACGAACAAATAGCGGCGAGGGGGCCATACGGATGAATCAATCGTCTGATGTCAATGCCGAACTGCAGCAAGTTTCTGCCTATCCAACGAAGCAGAAGATGAACCAGAAGGAAGTCGCTCTGTTTGAGGAGCAGGAAGGCTGCGGCTGCACCCCCAAAGCGAAAAACGCGGCAAATACGGAGCAAGGATAGCTCCACACGAAAAAAGCCGGGCCTCTTTGGAAAAAGAGTACCCGGCTTTCGTGTACAGGGAAAGACGTTCTTAACCGATAAATTCCTGAACCCAGTAACCGTTGGTGTAGCCGACACCGATTTTGGTGAAGGCCGGGTTCATGATGTTTTTGCGATGGCCTTCGCTGTTCATCCACTGCGTCATCACTTCTTGCGGACTGCGTTGACCCATGGCGATGTTCTCGCCTGCGGTCATGTAGGAAATGCCGAATTGCTTCATCATGTCAAACGGAGAACCGTACGTTGGGCTGGTGTGGTCAAAGTAGTTGTTGTTCGACATGTCGGCTGCTTTCGCCAGAGCGACTTTGGACAGGGCAGCATCCATCGTTACAGGCGCCAGACCTGCTTTGGCGCGTTCCTGGTTGACCAGATCAGCAACCTGCTTGGCAAAGTCGCCAGCCTGTGCCTGGTCGGCCTGGTTCGCCGGAGCAGCCGGCTTTGTGACGTTCTGTACTGGCATTGCTGGTGCTTGTGGCGCTTGTTGCACCGGCTTTTGTACGGGCTGCTTTTGTACAGGCGCCTGATTTACTGGCGCGGCAGGCTGTTGTGGCTGTGCGCTAGGTGCAAATGGAAGCTGACCCATATATGGAATCCATTGATACTGGATTTGGTATTGTATGCCAGTTGGTACCGGGCAATTGGCTGCAGCAGATGCAGATGGGGTAAAGCCGGTCAAAGCCAAGCCCAATCCCAGAGTCATCGCGATGGCAGTAGCTCCAAAACGTTTCATATTCAACATCGTCTCCTTTTTTTGGCCTACGAGGTTAGTTGTCGGATTCGGATTGAGGAAACAACCCTACGCTCCTTCGAGCGATTCACCCCTTAGTGGATGCGTGACCCACAAAAAGATCCCCCGCACTTCCATTCGTGAGGAAGCTTCGGCTTATTGGTTTGGCATGACCCAGAATATCAGACTATCCCACCCGAAATAAAGAAGTAATATCTGCCAAACCGCTGGAAACGCTGGCGCTACTGAGCTTATTCGCCCTCGCTCTCCGGCTCGTTCCACGCTGTCAGTCCGCCGAGCAGCGCTTTTGCCTCGTATCCGTGTTCGCGCAGCAGAGCAGCCGCTTTTTGCGCTTTGTTGCCCGACGTACAGACCGTGATGACCTGCGCTTTTCGCGCCACGGATTCTGTTTCTTCATCTAAGGGCTTGTCACGTTCGAGCATGTGCACATAGGGAACGTTTTTGGTTGCGGCCAATTCGCTGGTGAGCGTTCCGTTCCGGAATTTTGCCTCGTCGCGGACGTCAAGGATGAGTACAGGTGTCTGTTTTTCCAGCAACTCGATTACTTCCTGTTTCGTCCAGATGTTTTTTTGCATTCGCAATCCCTCCCGAGCCTATTGTAGCAGTTGCCTTTCTGATAGAGTAGTAGTAAATGGTTGATTTTTACGGTCTGGTTATGGTAAAATGATAATGCTACTTGAATACTTGAGCCTAAATCTTCGAGGTGTATGCTGATGGATAACGTTTTTGAAATCCCGATTCACACTGGCGCGGTCATCGGAGCCGCAAGGATGGAAGAGAGGAAGGGCTTTCGTCGTTTTAGGTTTTCAAAAAGTTTTGGTTTTAACATGGCAGTTCCGTCCTATGACACTTTCATTTTAGCGAAGTAGATCAACTTCACATATCATGAAGGCGTATCGCGATCTCGCTCTGGGGTATTTCTTCATGATATGTGAGCTTTATTTGCTTCGGTAAATATGACTAGCATATTCAAATTGACTTTTGGAGGTTTTCTCATGCAAGCGAACGGAACAGTAAAATGGTTTAACGCAGAAAAAGGTTACGGCTTCATTCAAGTAGAAGGCGGAGACGACGTATTCGTACACTACAGCGCAATCCAAGGCGACGGCTTCAAAACTTTGGAAGAAGGCCAGCGCGTTGAGTTCAACATCGTAACAGGCAACCGCGGTCCTCAAGCTGAGAACGTAGTAAAACTGTAAGTCTCCTTTATAAAAGAAACTGTCCGTCAGCGGGCAGTTTCTTTTTTTCTCGCAAGATCACGGTGTTTGACGAGCATCACCCGGTAAAAGTCGGCGTGCGCCTGGATGTGGCCGAACAGCCCGATGAACGAAGGCGGAACCGGGTCGCCAAACTGAAAGGCCGCGTTCTCGCCCGTCGCTGCGAGCTGCGCCATCAACTTCGGCAAGATTTCGTCTGTACACGCAAAAAGCAAATCGAGCTTCCCGGCGTTTTTTTCTACCAATTGCTGCCACGGCTGTCGTATAATCGAGCATGCTGCTTTTTAACACAGACCGGGAGGAGAGTGAACGAAATGGAAGACTGGCTGGTGTCGCTGCAAAAAACGGTTTCGCTTTTGCAACAGGCGGGGAGCGTGGAGGAAATCAAAAAAGGGCATTCGGCAGACCGGAAATATCGCGTCGAGTTGGCAACAGGAGGCCCTGCTGTCTTGCGGGTAGCCAGCTACGAGCAAGCCGGGCAAAAAGAGCAGGAGTATGCGCGGTTGCAGGCGTTGCAGCCTCTGCCGATCAAAGCTTCCAGGCCGCTCGATTTTGGCGTGCGAAAAGAATGGGGCATTTGCTACATGCTCGTCTCTTACATCGAAGGAGAGGATGCGCGGGACGCACTGCCGACCTTCACGGACAGCGAGCAACAGCAGGTCGGCTTTTTGGCGGGACGGGATTTGGCCGCCATGCACCAGCTCGCGGCTCCCGCGTCGACATCGCCATGGGCAGAGCGCTGTGTGCAAAAGCATCGCATGTATGCAGCAGCCTACGCTGCCTCTGCTTCCGCGTTCAAAGACGGCGAGCGCATTCTCGCATTCATTGACCGGCACTTGCCCCTGCTGGCTGGGCGGCCGAGCTGCTTTTTGCACGACGATTTTCACGTCGGAAACTTGATCGTCCGCGACCGCAGCTACGCAGGCGTGATCGACTTCAACCGCTACGACTGGGGCGACCCGGTGCATGAGTTCGTCAAGCTCGCCTTTTTCAGCAAAGAGGTGAGTGTTCCGTTTTGCAACGGCCAACTGGCGGGCTATTGGAACGGGCAGGAAATTCCCGACTCTTTCTGGACGCTGTACAACGTGTACACGGCGATGGCCATTTTCTCCTCGATCATCTGGACAGAGCGGACTGTCCCCGCGCTGCTGCCGGACATGATGAAGCGGATCCAGACGATTGTCGAGGAGCACGACGCGTTTGAAAGACGCATCCCGTCCTGGTATAGCTGAATCGAAAAAGAAAAAAGAACTATGGAATTAGAGCCATAGTTCTTTTTACAGGGAAAGCGAGAATTACAGGCAGCCATCGACTTCTATGGTGAGCAGTTGGCTAGGCAGAACAGACAGGCCGTTGACTTGACCGCCGCCGATAGAAGTACGGCCATACGTGGTCAGAAGGACATTTTCACGGTTGCCGTTGCGGCCGACAGTCAGGCGCACTTCGTAGTGGTTCGTTGCAACGACAGTCGCGTTCAGCGTAACCCGTGTGTTTGCGGCGAGCGTTTGTGTGACGTCGAGCAGTGAACCTACCGGATTGGTTTGTGTGACCGCTGTGCCCCAGTTCAGCACTTGCACACGCACCTCCACTGGCTCGTCATTGAGGTTGACCAAGTCGATGTGAGCGGTAAGAGCCGTGTTCAGGTTGTTTTGCAGAATGCCAGTCGTGTAAACAGTTGTTCTCCTTGGTCTTCCACCCCCTCGGTCGCTGGTGCTTTCAAACTCCATTTCAGACATCCCAGATCACTCCATTTCTTGTTGTTTAACTAATGGGACAATACTACAATATTAAGTCTTGTCTCCTTTTGTAACGGCGAACGTAAGGGGACAAGTAACCATTTCTGATAGAAAGCGGTGGAATGGATGAGCGAAGCTTCCATATTTAAACAGCTAGACTATACGGCGCGGTTTGAATGGGGATATGAAGGGGTAGAACAGTTGGCGCCCCAGTCAGACATCGTCGTCATGATAGATGTGCTGTCGTTTTGCACCTGTGTGGATGTCGTGTGCGGGCGCGGCGGGATCGTCTATCCGTACCGCATGCGAGACGAGACGGCAGCGCTTTACGCGCGGGAAGAAGGAGCGCTGCTCGCCGGGAAACGCGGAGAGCCAGTGTCGCTCTCTCCGGCGTGTCTCGCGACGATTCCAGCCGGGAGCAAACTCGTCCTGCCTTCCCCCAACGGTTCGACCTGCACTGTGCTGGCGCAGCAAAGCGTTAGCCGTGGTCGTCGCAGGCTGCTTGCGAAACGCAGCGGCGGTAGCTCGCTTCATCAACGCGCACAAAGGAACCGTGAGCGTGATCGCCTGCGGAGAAAGATGGCCCAACGGCGCCCTGCGTCCTGCCATCGAAGACATGCTGGCTGCAGGCGCGATCCTCGACGGATTAAGCGGCTACCAGCTCTCCTGCGAAGCGCAAATGGCGGTCGCCGCATTCCGGGCGGCCAACGAGCAGCTTGCTGCCGTCCTCGCGGAAAGCGGCTCTGGACGCGAGCTTGCCGCAAAAGGATATCCGCAGGATGTTCAGATCGCAGCCGAATGGAACCGCAGCCAGACCGTTCCGCTATTGGGAAAAGACGGCGGGTACGTTGCCGCTTCTTCTGCTCTCGGTTCAGCGCCGGGCTTTTTCGCATAAAGACTCCCTTTTTCGGAAACCATTTCTCATGATCGAGTGAGAAACTGGACAGGGAGGATGAACATGGAAGAATCGAAGAACAGCACACAGGGCAGGTCAACCGAGGAAGAGCTGCTGACCAATCGGCAGGGCCATCCGGTCACAGACAACCAAAATATGCGCACAGTAGGCAATCGCGGTCCTACCGTTCTGGAAAACTATGATTTTCTGGAAAAAATTACGCATTTCGACCGTGAGCGAATACCGGAGCGGGTCGTGCACGGGCGTGGCGCAGGCGCACACGGATACTTCGAGGCGTACGGAACGGTCGGGGATGAGCCGGTTGCGAAGTACACGAGAGCGAAGCTGTTTGCGGAGCGCGGCAAAAAAACGCCTGTGTTCGTCCGTTTTTCGACCGTCATTCACGGCACGCACTCGCCTGAGACTTTGCGCGATCCGCGCGGCTTTGCCGTGAAGTTTTACACGGAGGACGGGAACTGGGATCTGGTAGGGAACAATCTGAAAGTCTTCTTCATTCGCGATGCGATGAAGTTTCCTGATCTCGTCCACGCGTTCAAGCCAGACCCGGTGACGAACATTCAGGACGTCGAACGCATTTTTGACTTCATTTCCAATACGCCTGAAGCGATGCACATGATTACGTTTCTGTTCTCCCCGTGGGGCATCCCGGCGAACTACCGGCAGATGCAAGGATCCGGCGTCAATACGTACAAATGGGTGAATCAAAAGGGCGAAGCGGTGCTGGTCAAGTACCATTGGCAGCCGCTTGCGCAAGGGATCAAAAACTTGACGCAAAAAGAAGCCGAGGAAATTCAGGGGAAAAACTTCAATCACGCGACACAGGACCTGTACGAAGCGATCGAACGGGGAGACTATCCGGAATGGGAGCTGTGCGTGCAAATCATGAGCGATGACGAGCATCCCGAGCTTGATTTTGATCCGCTTGATCCGACGAAGCTGTGGCCGGAGGAGCAATTTCCGTTTTTGCCTGTCGGAAAAATGGTGTTGAACAAAAATCCGGAAAACTACTTTGCCGAAGTAGAACAGGTCGCGTTTGGCACAGGCGTGCTCGTCGACGGCCTGGACTTCTCGGACGACAAGCTGCTGCAAGGCAGAACGTTTTCCTATTCCGACACGCAGCGCTATCGGGTGGGAGCCAACTATTTGCAGTTGCCGATCAACGCGCCGAAAAAGCACGTCGCCACCAACCAGGAAGGCGGGCAGATGCTGTACCGCGTCGACCGCAAGCAGCCGCACATCAACTACGAGCCGTCCACGATCGGCGGTTTGCACGAGGCCAAACAGTCCGCTCCCGACCATCAACCAGAGGTCGCGGGCAAGATCGTCCGGCAAAAAATCGACCGCACCAACGATTTCAAACAGGCTGGCGAACGGTACCGGCTCATGGAAGACTGGGAAAAAGACGACCTGATCGCCAATTTGACCGATGCTCTCCTGTCCTGTGACCGGCGCATCCAGGAGAAGATGCTCGATTACTTTTTCCAGTGCGACGAAGAGTACGGCTCCCGGGTGAAGCAAGGAATCGAGCAAGGTCGCCGGAACCGGGACAACGGCCACGGCGGACCGATGGGAGCGACCAATCCCGGCGCTGGCGTGCGTCAGGCCGAACAGGATGGACATCCGGCGGAGCCGTATTGATCGCTTGAATAAAGGCCATCAGAGCCAGAAAACAGCGCCTGACCCCTTTGCGTGTGCCGATTGGCTGCAAAGGGGTTGGCTTTTTCCCTCTCCTGCCGTACCCTTTTGCGCGAGGAAGCAAAAAGGCTGCTTGCACAGTCGCCCTTTTTCCGTTATTCGAACGGTTCCGCTTTCAAGCTCATTCTCGTAGCCCCTTCGCATTATGGTGGAAGTGCCACAGGAAAATATAGGATTAGACTAAAGTTATTGAACCTGTGCGGTTTTTGAATAGTAAAATCAGCAGTCGCTATAAAAAAGTGGTAGATTGACCGCGTAAAAGAAACAGCGGCGGACTAGGACTCAAAAATAAAGGCTGAGACTGCCGCTGTTTTTTGAGCGAGCGGTTTTCGGTTGTTCAATGGCAAGGTTGAACGAAAAAAGCAATGGTTCTTTCCAGCGCTGCGCGGCAATCTGTTAGCAGAATCGTAACTTGCGGGAGGCCGTGAAGGCTGCTTCTTTAGTTCTTGCTGCCGTCTACTTTTACTGGTCGCGCAGGTGCGTCGCCAGATTGTCGAGCGTACCAGACCAACCGTCGTACACATACTGATCGCCGGGGTGACCAGCGAATCCGCGCAGGTGGAAGATCATCTCGGTGCGCTCGCCCTGTGCGGTAAGGGTCAGGGTCACGACAGGGGTGCCCTCGACGGGATCATCGGGGGAACCCCAGGTGAAGACGAGCCGTTCGAAAGGAATGACGTCAAGGAACACACCCCCGGTGTGATACTCCTGGCCGGTCTGCTTATTGACCATAGTATAGCGGTAGCGTCCGCCTTCGCGGACGTCGAAGGAGATAGACTCTAGCGGCGTTGAAGGGAGCCAGGCGGCGAGATCGTTCTTCTCGGTCCAGGCGCGCCATACGAGCTCGCGGCGGGCATTCAGGGTGCGGACGATGGTGAACTCCGGTGCAGATGCGGTCATGTTCATTGTTCCTCCTTTTTGGTCATGGACTTGAGGGGAAATTCCAGTGCGTCGAAATGCTTGTTCCAGGCTAAGGATGCTGCTCCTGCCCGTTAGTTGAGCGCCGCCACCTGAGTCTACTCTATGTTATTTTTCAGTCTACAACTTAATTTCCCCAGTCTGATGCTTTATTTTCACAGAACAGGAAGTACATGGTAGATTCGGCGCACGCCTTGAAATTCTCTCTATTACCTAGCTCCAAAAACCAAACAAATGTTCTGATTCGATTCTATCATAAATGGAAATTTCCCACAATCTGTGCAAGAGAAAACTTTTCAAAAACTTGTGTTGGAAAAAGGTAACTTTTGCCGCCACCGCACGTCTAACCAGTTGATTTTCCTCTAAATTCCAATAGTGGTGGTGGAACGGGCAATGTGGAACGGCAATCACGCAAAAGCATGGCTGTGCAGCAGTTTGGCGTTAGTGCTCGCGATCTCGGGAAGCGTGCAAGCGCAACAGCTAGCCGCGCAAACAGCTCCTGCGCAAAAACAGGCTATTGGCAGTAAAACAGCAGCGGAAAAAGCAAGGCAGGTGCCGATGAAAGCGTGCGGGGAGGATGAGCAAAAAGCCGGGCAAAAGAAGCCTGCTGCAAACTCCCTGGCGTCCCTCGATGAAGCTTCCGCCTCGCCTCTGTCCGGCATCCGGAAAATTGCCACGGGCGTTATTTTCGATGAAGCCGGGTACGGCTGGCGTCCGGGCATTTCCTATGCGATCGACCAGGCAGGCAACGCGTGGCGCTGGGGCGTGCAGGCAGGCCAGTGGCTGGATTTTCCGCAAAAGCTCGCAGGCATCGAGAACGTCAAGGAGGTCACATGGGGCTACGCTCTGACGAATGCGGGTGAGGTATGGCGGCTGGGTGAGCAGGCGCAGCCGGAAAAAATCGCGGGGCTCGATCACATCCGCTCGATCCGCGAGCTAATCGGAAACGAAGAGATACTTGCCCTGTTAAAAGACGACGGGACCGTGTGGACGCTCAAGCAGGGAGAGCGACAGCCGCGGCGATTGGGGTCGTTTGCCAAAGTCAGCGCGCTCTACGGCTCGGCCTTCTCCCTGTTTTTGCAAGAGGAAAGCGGCAAGCTGTTTTATTTGGACGGAAAGCGACAAGAGCTGAAAGCCGAGCTTGCCCATGTCGTGGATGTACCGGGAGCGGTGAAGCAAATCGCGCTCGATTATTCGGATCGGGCTATGATCCAGACCGCAAATGACGAGGTTTACCTCTTTAATGCGAAGGAGAAAACGTGGACGCGGGCGCCGCGCGAAGCCGACGAGGCAGTCAAGATGGCGGTTGGCGGAGACGGGCTGTACCTGTTCAGCAAAAAGGACGGCACGCTCTGGGGCTGGGGCCACAACACGCTGGGGATGCTCGGCGAGCAGTACCCGGATCGGGTCGAGCTGCCTGTCCGGATTGCCGACCTGACCGATATTGTCGATGTGCAGGCAGGCACCGATCACATCCTCGCCTTGCAAAAATCCGGCCACGTCTTTTCCTGGGGAAGCAATATGACAGGCCAGTTGGGCAGAATGCCGCGCCTTTTCACGGAGTGGACCGAGATCGGCGAGTTGAAGGACGTAAGGCAAATCGCAACCGGACTTGGCCAGCCGTATTTTGTGCGCAAGGACGGCACGGTTTGGGGGATCGACGAGCAGCGGCAGCCTTACCAGGTGGCAGGGCCGAAAAATGTCCAGACGATTGACAGCGTGTTGAATGCGGCAGTCACGCTGGATACGGCGGGCCATGTACAGCTTTGGACCGATCAGTTCGGCACGTGCCAGACGTTGGCGCTGCCGGGCACTGTCAAAGATGTGGTCGCTGGGGAAGAACGACTGCTGCTGCGCCTGGCGGATGACGGCCTGTTCGCCGTAGAACTGCGCCATGAGCTGGTCGAGAAAAACGGCGTCTACGTGCCCGCCAACATCACGGTCGGCGAGATGGAAGCTGCGCAGATCGACCCGGCCGTGGCAGCGCGCATTGCCAAGCTGTACGCCAACGCTTACCTGTTTTTCGCCACAACCAAAGAGGGCGAGGTGCTGTACGCCGAGCAAACTGCCAGGCAGCCCTCGTTTCAAAGCGTACCTGGCGTAAAAGGCGTGCGGGAGCTGGCTCCGCAATATTTTGTACGCTACACGGCCGACCCGCTTTCCGTATGGGTTTTATCCGATGCGGGCGCGGTCCGCGAGCTGCAATTTCAACTGGACCGCCACAAAGACGAATGGAACATCGCGCAAGTCAGCGTGGCAGGGGAGGCGGAGGAAGGGATCGCCTTTGCCAGCGGCCGGCTGCGCATCACGAAGGACGGGCAATTGTATGAAAAAGACTGGAGCCCGCTTGTGAAAAAACAGATTCCTCGCCCTGTCCGCCTGGTAGCGTCCACGTACGACTACGCCATCGAGGGACCCGGATCGCACTATCATGTCATCGTCACGGAAGATGACAAAGTAGTCGTCCTCGGCTATAACCCGTTTGAAAAAAGCTCGCTTCAGCCGCAACTGGTCCAGACCAAAGCGAAACCATAACCTAATAGGAAAAAACTCACGCCCGGATTGTGGGGCGTGAGCGTCGCGCGCAGGGGAGATTATTTGCCCCTGTGCTTTTCTTTTGCCTTTTGCACTTTTCGCTGCCATTTTTGCTCCAGGCGTTCGAGCTTTTGCTTGCGCCCGGCCACCTTTTTTTCGGCCTTGCGCGTTTCCCATTCCAGCTTGATCGCTTCCAGGGCATAGGTCGAGGGGCCTTTTGTGCGCAACTCTTTGGCAACTTGACGGGCCAGCCGCTTCGGATTGACTTTGGTCGGAACGGCTTCTTGCACTTCCACGGACGCTTTCCGATTGTCCAGTCCAGGCAACAGCCGATGCAGGACAAAATCGAGCACTTCGCCGTCTTTTGGCTCCGCCATCTATCATAGGGGATGGTGTCTTTGCTGGCAAAATGCCGCAATGCGGGAAAACAGCTATCCATTGTCACGAACGGTCACGGACCGCAGGCAGCGGAGGCTAGCCCTGCATTTTCTGCAAGTAGACGGCCATGATGAAACCGAGGCAGATGGGTACGAAATCCGCATCGCTGCAGCCGATGGTGAGCCTCCAAACGGTCAAGCATAGCTTGTTTGGAATATTGTAACAATCTTGTGCAACCTATGGATAAACATGGGAGGAAAATGTAGAATCATGTCGAATGTGTAGACATAACAACCCGGCATGAGTCCAAAATTTTTGGTTCAGGTAGCAAAGGAGTTTTGTGGAATGGATCATTTTTCTCACCTATTTAAGAGCGATCACCATTCATGCAGCGAGTCGTCGATTGGGCAAAACGATGATTCTCCCCGCATCTCTTTACAGATTTTCCGAACGAGAAAGCCCGCTACGGTGCGATAGCACCCCCTTTAGGGGCGGGATGAGAGTGAGGTCA